>NZ_JAKKRS010000008.1:0-229515 GCF_025654025.1 Shewanella sp. SM55
CAGATGGGTTTTGCTAAGCGAACTTAGACAGAATATAAACACTTAATGAAGTGTGGACTCAAACAAAGCAAATCAGCTTTCCGAATTATTATTAACGTGGTCCAGAGATGGACACGGTAATAAACAGAATTTGCTTGGTGACAATAGCCTTGTGGAACCACCTGATCCCATCCCGAACTCAGAAGTGAAACGCAAACGCGCCGATGGTAGTGTGGGGTCTCCCCATGTGAGAGTAGGTCATCGCCAAGCGCCTAATTATCTCATTGAGATGTAATGAAGCCAGCTGAATAAGCTGGCTTTTTTGCATTCGCAATTTGTTAAATCCAGCCTAGTGTCTATTTAATTAGTCAGTTTTCCTCCTATTTTTCTCTCGATAATCCCTTTTTTACCTTCCACGATACGAATAATTTGCACCATTTGGCTTTATATCAATTCTATTAATATCCGCGACAACGGTTCTATCAGATTCAGTTCCGGAGAATAAGGCTGCAGTTTTATCTCAGATTATAAAATCTTCTGCCATCTTTGTTTGATGCCCCCGCACAGTCCATCATGATCGCGGTATAGCGGCCAAAGAACGTAGCTTCAGAAGTTAAGGCGAGGTGCAGCTGCATATAATCGTGGTTTGCAAAAGGCGTTATGATGACTTTGGATGGCGAGTAAGGGGGGGTATTTAGGATAGCCCTGATGAAACAAGCGATAAATATTGGCTTTTTAAAATGTGATACCAAACTCAGATTGAGTGAATTTAGGACTGAGTGAACTTAGCAACGTTCTTTCCCATCAACTGATCACCTTATGAAAATAAGTTTTGCTGATGTACGAAGGCGTTAAGACACAATGGACAAACGAGCGTTTCGTATAAGCAATGATGGGAATTGGTATTGTGTGGTTTTCACGTATACACTTTTTTACATTCCCCATCTAGCATCAGCTTTTAGGTTGAAATTTCAATGGAATTGCGTGGCTTATTGAGGTTATTGTCGCTATTGCTGTGTATGCCAGTACTGGTGAATGCTGATCGTTTCATGGTGTCTAGTGCTAAACTTGCGGATCAAGATGTTAGCGTCAAGTCTGCTGTGATAGTCCGTTATTGCGTTGATCCTGATTGGTTGCCCTATGAAGGAATACGAGAAGGTAAGCATCTGGGGATTTCATCGGACTATATTCGTCATGTTGAGTCACATTCTTCCCTTAAGTTTCAGCTAGTGCGGACATCTTCTTGGACCGAAACTTTATCTTTTTTGCAAAGTGGTCAGTGCGATTTAACCCCTATGTTGAATAAAACGCTAATACGCGAGACTTATCTGCACTTCAGTGATGTCTATTTCCGCTCACCAAATGTGCTTGTTTCACTTAAAGAACAGCCTTTTCTGCAAGGATTGGAGAATATCAATACGCGTATTTTAGCCGTGCCCAAAGGTTATCGTTTAGCTGAGTATATTCAGCATTATTATCCTCAGATAGAGATGCTTACTGTTGCCAGTGAACCTGCGGGATTGCAGTCGGTTCTGGATAAACGTGCAGATCTGTTTGTTGGGTCAATGTTTTCGGTTAACGCTTACATTCAACAAATGGGATTTGAACATTTAAAAATTGCGGGTTGGGGCGGGCCGGAAGATGAGTTACGGATGGGGGTCGCTTATGGTCAAGAGTCCTTGTTACCTGTGATAAATAAAGCCTTAAACACTGTGAGTGAGCAAGAGCGGATCACGATTTATCAGAAGTGGAATAATGTGACTGTGATAGATGAGACTAACTATTCGCTTGTGTATCAAATTATCTGCGCGACGTGTCTGTTGCTCCTAATGTTGGGGGCGAGAACTTACTTTATGAGTCAATATAATCGAAGATTAACCGATAAGAATAAACAGTTGGAAACTTTACGCGAACAGCTTGAAGCGTCAAATGCCGAACTCGAATTTTTATCTACCCACGACCCCTTAACTAAATTGTATAACCGACATTACTTTAATCGCTTTTTTATTAATAACGAGCTGCATGATAAATCTGCTGGGGCAGGCATGTGCCTTGTAATGATTGATATCGACTACTTTAAAGAGATTAATGACACGCTAGGGCATAACGTCGGCGATCGCATTCTTGAGCAAGTGTCACAGGTATTACAGCACTGTGTGCGTGATTCTGATGTGGTCGCACGTTGGGGGGGCGAAGAATTTGTGATCCTCTGCCAACAGTCATCATTGCCATTAGTTGAAAGCTTGTGTGTGCGGATTGCGCAGAGGATTAACAATTATCAATTTACTGACAATGTTCACTTAACTTGTAGTTTTGGTATAGCTAAGCTCGCAGAAAACGAACCTATACAATTGTGTTTTGAGCGGGCAGATCGAGCCCTTTATCGTGCTAAAGCACAAGGGCGTAATCAAATGTGCATCGACACGTAAGGGTTTACTCAAGACTGATTTGTGGTTATTTGGCTAAAAGACTGCGATTGAAGTGAGTCGCGGATGTCATCTCTATTTTGGAGATAGGTATAACATGATTGTTCTAGCATCCATGCTTGCAGGTTAATGTTTGATGTTTGTACTGACGATATGATCGAAATCCCTTGAAAATCGCCTTATCCCATTAAAATGAGGTTTATTTAACGGTTTTTATTGATTGAGTGAAAAATAAGCTAAAGTGTTTTACTTATCTGTTTTAGTTCGTGTTTATGGCTATTTATCTAAATTATTACGCGACTTTATCGTGAAAAAGTACTCTAGCCATTTGCGCCGAGCAGGGTTCCAATTTACAATATGCGCCTAAAATAATCTGATGTGCGGTGTGTCGGTGTTTGTCGCATACTCCGTCTACTTCTTAAACTACTCATTAAAGTTGAATCATGACCGAATTATCCAAATACAGAAACATTGGTATCTTCGCTCACGTTGACGCGGGTAAAACCACGACCACCGAGCGTATCCTTAAGTTAACAGGAAGAATCCATAAAGCCGGTGAGACTCACGATGGCGAATCTACCACTGACTTCATGGTACAGGAAGCTGAGCGCGGTATTACTATTCAGTCTGCTGCTGTAAGTTGCTTCTGGAGAGATCACCGTTTCAACGTTATCGACACTCCAGGACACGTTGACTTCACCGTTGAAGTTTATCGTTCTCTGAAAGTGCTTGATGGCGGTATCGGTGTATTCTGTGGTTCAGGCGGTGTTGAGCCTCAATCAGAAACTAACTGGCGCTATGCGAACGAATCTGAAGTTGCGCGTATTATCTTCGTAAACAAGTTAGACCGTATGGGTGCTGACTTCTTACGCGTAGTTAAGCAAACTAAAGACGTATTAGCTGCTACTCCACTGGTTATGGTTCTGCCAATCGGTGTTGAAGACGAATTCACTGGTGTTGTTGATCTGTTATCTCGTAAAGCATACGTGTGGGATGAGTCTGGTTTACCAGAAAACTTTAATATCCAAGATGTACCTGCTGACATGGTTGACATGGTTGAAGAATACCGTGAAATGCTGATCGAAACTGCCGTTGAGCAAGACGATGCTGTGATGGAAGCGTACATGGAAGGCGAAGAGCCATCTATCGAAGATATCAAGCGTTGTATCCGCAAAGGTACTCGTACTATGGCTTTCTTCCCAACATACTGTGGTTCTGCGTTCAAGAACAAAGGTATGCAACTGGTTCTTGATGCTGTTGTTGATTATTTACCAGCACCAGACGAAGTTGAACCACAGCCATTAACTGACGAAGAAGGCAACGAAACTGGCGAATTCGCTATCGTTTCTGCTGATGAGCCATTAAAAGCGTTAGCGTTCAAAATCATGGATGACCGTTTCGGTGCCCTGACTTTCGTACGTATCTACTCAGGCCGTCTGAAGAAGGGTGATACCATCCTGAACAGCGCGACTGGCAAGACTGAACGTATCGGCCGTATGTGTGAAATGCTAGCTGATGACCGTATTGAAATTGAATCTGCTCAAGCTGGCGACATTATCGCTATCGTGGGTATGAAGAACGTTCAAACTGGTCACACTTTATGTGACGTGAAACACCCAGTTACCTTAGAAGCTATGGTGTTCCCAGAGCCAGTTATCTCTATCGCAGTAGCGCCAAAAGATAAAGGCGGTTCTGAGAAAATGGGTATCGCAATCGGTAAGATGATCGCTGAAGATCCATCATTCCGCGTAGAAACTGACGAAGATTCAGGTGAAACCATCCTTAAAGGTATGGGCGAACTTCACTTAGATATCAAAGTAGACATTCTGAAGCGTACTTATGGTGTTGAATTGATCGTAGGTGAGCCACAAGTTGCTTACCGTGAAACCATTACTCAAATGGTTGAAGATCAATACACTCACAAGAAACAATCAGGTGGTTCTGGTCAATTCGGTAAGATCGAATATATCATCCGCCCAGGTGAGCCAAACACTGGTTTCGTGTTCAAATCTTCAGTTGTTGGTGGTAGCGTTCCGAAGGAATTCTGGCCAGCAGTTGAGAAAGGTTTCGCGAGCATGATGAACACAGGTACTATCGCTGGCTTCCCAGTGTTAGACGTTGAGTTCGAATTAACTGACGGTGCATTCCACGCAGTTGACTCATCAGCAATCGCGTTCGAAATCGCTGCTAAAGGCGCTTTCCGTCAGTCTATCGCTAAAGCTAAACCACAACTTCTTGAGCCAATCATGAAAGTTGACGTGTTCAGCCCAGATGACAACGTGGGTGACGTGATCGGTGACTTAAACCGTCGTCGCGGCATGATCAAAGACCAAGTTGCTGGTGTAACAGGTGTTCGCGTTAAAGCTGACGTACCGTTATCAGAAATGTTTGGTTATATCGGTACTTTACGTACAATGACTTCTGGTCGTGGTCAGTTCTCTATGGAGTTCTCACACTACAGCCAATGTCCAGCTAGCGTAGCTGAGAAAGTTGTTGCTCAAGTTAAAGAACGTAAGGCTGCTGAAGCTAAGAAGTAATTCTTAACTTACCTTAGCTAATAAAAACCGCTGTCGGCCTCTAGGCTCTCAGCGGTTTTTTTTATGGGAGAGATCCAACTGTAATCACCCGCTACGGCTGACGAAGTTTCGTATCTCGTTGTTTAAAATAATATTAGTTCTCGCTTTATTTTCTCAGCCTTCAGTTTTTTGTTTACTCAATTCGAGCAAGGCCTTGGCTGCTGGTGTTAAAGGTAAACTTTGGCGCCAAATAAGCGCCAGATCCCATGTCATTGCGGGCTGCATAGGTTTAAAGACCAGTTTACTGGTGCTTAATCGATTGCAGATAGGCTCAGGTAAAATAGCGACGCCCATATCGGCTTCGACCATGGCGGCAAGGAAATCCCACTGACCGCTGCGAAAGGCAATATTGAGTTGAACACCTGCTTTGCGACTGAGGCGATTAATCAGTTTAGCAAGGGAGAAGTCTTCGTTGTAGAGGATAAAAGGATAGGGTTGGAAGTCCTGCCATTTTAAGTGGTCTTTCTCGGCTAAGGGATGTCCTTCAGGCAGGCATGCGAGTAAAGGGTACTTAGTCAGGGGTTGGTTGACGAGTTCTGTCTCATGGGTCGTGGGGAGCGCAGTAAAGGCGATATCGAGACTGTTATTGAGCAATGCTTGTTCGCAGCCGAATCCACCGTACTCATACATGTGTAGTTCAACTCCCGGATAACGCTTACGATAGCTAGTGAGCAAACCAATAATAAGACTGCTCATCATAGGACATACACCCAGTCGCAACCGCCCCGATTTAAGACCGCTAAGGTTACTCATGTCCTCCTGCAGTCTATGCCATTGGCCGAGGATTTCCCGTGCACTGTGCTCAAAGAGCTGACCAGCTTGAGTTAACTCAACCTTTTGGTTATTTCGGATCAGCAAGGTTTCACCAAGGCTTTCTTCAAGTCTCTGTATTATTTTGCTTAGTGTCGGCTGGGTGATAAAACATTTCTGCGCGGCGCGGGTAAAGTTTTCAGTTTCCACTAAGGTTAGAAAACACTGTAAGGTCTTGATTGGGATGTTCATGCTCAAATGGAATCCATATTATGGAATTTATTCATTTTACTAATGATAGCCTAAGTATTACTTTGACCTTGTTAACAAAACAGGGGAATACCGATGAAATCAAGTTCAAGTCTGTGGGTAGGTGCTTTGTGGCAGGCGGCTATGCCTGTGGCAAAAGATGTGCAAAACGCTAAAGCGGCGCAAGTAACTAAAACGGCTCCAGCGGGTAATTTGCATAAAGCAAAACAACAAGTAAACCCAGCCTAGGCTGGGTTTTTACTTTTCTGTGTTTTAGATTCTGCTCTTATTTTTATTTCCCTCGATTCTCACTTTGCCTTTTTAACTTCTGCTCAATCCCTTCCTTGGTGAAAGTACTGTTCAGCAACGGACGCTGAACCAGCGATAGACGTTTAGTCTTATATTTACTTGAATACTCATTACTGGCTCTAAGCTAACTCATTAGGATTGGATGCTTAAATAGCAAAAAAGCCATCCTCATAAACTCGGGTGGCTTTGCTCTGCAGGGGAGTGTGGTTTACTGGACGGAGAATTGATTCTCGACGAGTGGTTGCTTGTTTTCGGCCTGAGCGACATGGCATTGAGTACAGGCATAGTTATGTCCGTTAACTGTGCCTTTATCATCAATCACGTGGGATTTAGCTACTGGTGTGGCTTTCATGCGTTTTGCCTTGTCCCAACTATGGCAGCTTAAACAGCCATTTTTATCTAAGGTGATCTTGTAATCGTCCTTATGTGGGATGAGCGGTGGTTGCTCGCTAAAACTGCGCTCAATAGAGGTGCCGCGACTAGGATAAATCGCCATGGCATTGGCTGGGCGAATGTCGGTGATCGCCATGTTTCCTGCGAGGGATTGAATATTAACTGGTGCTACGTTGGTGTCGGTTTGCTGACCTGAACAGCCGGTAATGGCGACGAGTAACGCAGTTAAGGTGAGTATTTTTCTCATTGGTTATTCTCCGCCTTGAAGACTTTCACTGGGCATTTTTTAAAGTCAGTTTCTTTTGACAGGGGATCGGTTGCATCCAATATCAGTTTGTTGACTAACTGGCGCGCATCGAAGAAAGGCATAAATACTACGCCGCGTGGCGGTTTGTTACGGCCTTTGGTTTCAACTCGGGTTTTCACTTCACCGCGCGGTGAAGCCACTATGACTTCGTCACCACGTTGTACGCCGCGAGCTTTCGCATCTTCTGGATGCATGAAAATTTGCGCGTCGGGGTAGGCACGGTAAAGCTCTGGTACGCGGGCTGTCATCGAGCCAGTGTGCCAATGCTCCAGCACGCGGCCAGTCGACATCCATAAATCGTATTCTTCATTCGGCTCTTCGACGGCGGGCTCATAGGGCAGGGCGAAAATCACCGCTTTGCCATCTGGCTTGCCATAGAATTTAAAGCCTTCACCCGCTTTGACATAAGGATCGCTCCCCTCAACGAAACGACGCAGCGTTTCTTTGCCATTAACGACTGGCCAGCGTAGGCCGCGGGTTTCGTGGTAACGGTCAAAGTCGGCTAAATCATGGCCATGGCCACGACCGAAAGCTGCATATTCTTCGAAAATGCCTTTTTGCAGGTAGAAACCGAAGTGTTCGCTCTCATCGTTTAATTCGGCTTTGCAATCGGAAGTTGGGAACTTGTCGATCACGCCATTGGCAAATAGCACTTCATATAAGGTTTTATCCGCGTATTCCGGTTGTTTGGCTATCAGTTCGGCTGGCCAGACTTCGGAGACTTTGAATCGTTTCGAAAATTCGACTAGTTGCCACAGATCTGAGGTTGCGCCTTCTGGGGCTTTTACTTGCTGATGCCACATATGAGTACGGCGCTCGGCGTTGCCGTAAGCTCCTTCTTTTTCAACCCACATTGCTGTTGGCAAAATTAAATCTGCCGCCATGGCTGTGATGGTTGGATAAGGATCTGAAACCACGATAAAGTTTTCTGGGTTACGAAAGCCAGGGTAAATCTCATCGTTGATGTTAGGGCCTGCCTGCATATTATTGGTACACATGGTCCAGTAGCAGTTGAGCTTGCCATCTTTGAGCATACGGCTCTGGAGTACGGCATGGTAGCCAGGTTTGGCGGGAATGGTCCCTTCAGGCACTTGCCATAGCTTTTCGGTAATGGCGCGGTGCTTGTCGTTAGTGACTTCCATATCGGCGGGTAAACGGTGGGCGAAAGTACCGACTTCACGTGCAGTACCGCAAGCCGAAGGTTGACCTGTTAATGAGAAAGGACTGTTACCCGGTGTGGCAATTTTGCCCGTGAGCAAATGGATGTTGTAAAGCATGTTGTTCGCCCACACGCCGCGAACGTGTTGGTTAATGCCCATGGTCCACAGGCTCATGATTTTCACCTTAGGGTCGGCATAGGCTTTGGCTAAAATCTCCAGCTTCTCTGGCTCGACGCCACTCATCTTAGCGGCATATTCCAGCGTATAAGTGCTGACAAACTTGGCATACTCGTCAAAGCTAATGGGCGTGGATTTACCATTGCCCGGATTTTTGGCTTTTTTCTCTAACGGATGTTCGGGACGCAGACCATAGCCAATATCGTCAACCCCAAGGGCAAACTTAGTGTGTTTGGTGACAAAGTCGGTATTAACGGCTTTATTTTCAATAATGTAATTGGCGATATAGTTGAGGATCACTAAGTCCGACTGTGGGCGGAACACCATAGGGTTATCGGCTAAATCGAAGCTGCGGTTCTCAAAGGTCGACAGCACATGCACTCGGCACGTTGGACTGCTTAAACGTCTATCGGATATTCGTGCCCACAGAATTGGGTGCATCTCCGCCATGTTTGCGCCCCAGAGCACAAACTGATCGGCGGCTTCTAAATCGTCATAACAACCCATGGGCTCATCGATACCGAAGGTGCGCATAAAGCCGCCTACGGCTGAGGCCATGCAGTGGCGCGCATTGGGATCTATGTTGTTGGTAAGGAAACCTGCTTTATGAAGTTTAGAGGCGGCATAACCTTCCCAAATAGTCCATTGACCAGAGCCAAACATACCTACCGACGTCGGGCCTTTGGTGGCGAGACTGTGTTTCCATTTCGCGGCCATAGTATCGAAGGCCACATCCCAGCTGACTGGGGTGAACTCACCTTCTTTATGGTATTTGCCGTCTTTCATCCGCAGCAATGGCGTGGTTAATCTGTCCTTGCCGTACATGATTTTTGATAGGAAATAACCTTTAATACAGTTAAGGCCACGGTTGACTGGACTTTCAGGATCGCCCTTAGTGGCGACCACTTTGCCCGCTTGGGTGCCCACTAATACGCTACACCCCACACCGCAGAAACGGCAGGGAGCTTTATCCCACTTGATACTGTCAGCTTGTTCGGCGGCTTCGACCATCTTAATGGGAAGTGTGACGCCAACGGCCGTCGCAGCGGCAACCGCTGCGTTGGCCTTGAGAAACTCGCGGCGGCTTATGCTCATAATATTTCCTCACTCTCTTGTACTAAGGGTTCTACTTGGTGGTAAATCAAGCTGGCAGATAACACGCCGGACAGGGCATTGATGGCTTCAATATTGTCAAGAATCGCTCTTTGGCTACTCCCTTCTAGGGTAACGACCAATTTTCCTTCGGGTGTAATTGCATGAATATCAGTACCCACTAATGCGCGGATATTGGCTTCAACCTGCTGTAAGGTTTTAGGCGTGGCATGCACCACAAGGCTGGTGACGTGGTATTCCTGACTCATACTGGATGACCTGTAGTAGCGTAAACTCGGTTACTTAAGATTAAAAAGGAGGGTAACCGAGTGCTGATACTGGCGAGTCTAGACCTGATAAAAAATGTGGGTATACCTCACAAGAGGTATTGAAAGCGATAGTCGATCCGGATCAAAGTTTTGCGAGTGATCTAACTCCCAGTTTGATATTTAAGCGGTTAGCACTGTCGTCACTAGGACATAGTGAGGAGTACATTTATGGAGAATACTATTGTGCATATCTGGAACCCGTGAACATTAACGGAAGCACAAGTGTGTAGATAGGAATCCTATACTTTTTACCAATTACAGGTGTTTATAAAATTTCTGAGTAAGAGCAATAGCTGACGTGCATGTTTGCAAAATCCTTCGATAGAACATATTTAGGAATAATTAGTTATATTCACATTGTTTAGTATATATAAGACGTTAATAGCCCGTTAGCTCCATATAACCCGTACCTGTATGGCTGCCAGAGAGATGCACTGGGCCTTCCCAGTAGGGCGTTGATAATGGCATAGCGCTATTGGGATTGAGCGGGGTGATAGTGAGATCGATATTTTCGCTGGGGATTTTGACTTGCCAGCTAACGGGATAGTCGCCATTGACTGTGTGTTGCCATCTAAGAGGCGTCATCTGAATGTCATTGGGATTGTCAGTGGAATTAATGTTGCGCCCTGTGCCATCGGCAAACATTCTTCTGGCGCTATAAAATGCTGAGATAGGTGCATTCTTTGCGGACTCTGCCGGAGACTGATCCCGTAGCTGAAACAACATCAGCGTCGAGCCATCATTTAACCTGAGCGCGAACCAATCCCAGCCCTGTTGCGTTTTAGTGAGGAATTGCGAGCTCCATTCCCTGTCGAGCCAACCTTGGCCTGTGACTTGCTCCACTTTGTCATTGCGGTTGATTTCACCTGAAATTTCAATAAAGGGTTGGCTGTAATAGTAAGAGGCTACTTGGCCGTCGCGGCTTTTAAGGCTATAGCCGTTAACGCCTTGGTATTGCAGTGGCGCTTGGCTATTAAGTTGAAGTCGATAGCTAAAATCAGAATTCTCCACCGTTAAGGTCGCGGGAAAGAGTGCATTGGTTTCGCTCTGCCAGTGCCAGTTATCGAGGCGGATTTGATAAGGATCTAATTTTACCTCGGCAAACTCGCTATGACGGCGTGACCACTTTTCGTTGGCCAAGTGAGCATTACTCGAGGTTAATGCACTGTGGGCTAAATAAAGCTGCTGAGTCTCCCAAGTGGATTCACTTTTGGGCGTTGCATCTGTTACTTGCGGAACTGTTGTTTGTGGAGCGATTGTTTGCAGAGTTGTGGGTTTCAGGGCGACTCTAAACTGCGTCCACTGGGCGCCGAGTTGCTCACCTTTCTCTGTGGTCAAATTCGCGGTTAGATACCACCATTCTTGGCGAAAACTGTTATGTGCTAAGTGATCCCGCGGAAATTCAAATCTATAGCCGGGAACAACAGGCGTAAAAGCTAAATCATCTTGATTAGTCGAGGTTTTCCCCACCACATTGGCCATGGATTTGGACTGAGTGTTTTGCGTCGATGGCGTTTTATCACAGCCGCCGATAAGCATTAACCCAACTACTGCCCATACAATACTGAGTGTTTTCATCACAGTGTCTCCTGCTGCAGACTGGCGACCAGTGGCTTGCGGGTTTGCCAATACAGCGGTAAGAGTACGGCTAAGGTGCAGGTGGTTAAGGCAATCAGTATTGCATGGCCGTAAGCTTGCCAATCCCAAATCATTTTTATCGTCCAGCCAAAGGCTTGCAAGGTGATCTTATTAATAAGTAGGTAACCTAACAGCGCGCCCGTTGGCATAGCGAGCAGGCAAGTGATCAGTACCACAATCAACATTTGCATAAACACCATACCGCGCAGAGCATTACGACTGACGCCGAGGGAATACAGCCGTGCCAGTGGCGCTTGCCTTGCCTGAGTCAACATTAAGCAGGCACTAAAGAGGCCAATCGCGGCGACAATCAAGGTTAAACTATTCAGCACTAAGGTAATGGAAAAAGTGCGTTTAAACATAGCGATAGCTTGGGTTTTAATCTTAGTTTGGCTGTAGATTTGCGCTTGGGATAAACCTAGCTCAGTCGCCAGTTGGACTTGTAGTTGATCCAGTTCTGCTTCACTTATCCTACTGCCTTGCTCTTTACCGCGAAAACTTGCCGCTAAACTCACCGGCAGTACAGGTAACTGGGCCCGTTGCCAAAGTGGCTGGCTGATAATGACCTCGTTTCGGGTATTGCCGTGGTCATAATAAATGCCGCCAATAATGGCTTTGCTGTTACCTGTTTTCTCAAGCACATCCAATGACACAGTATCACCAAGCTGTAATTGGTATTTGATGGCTAGAGGTTCGCTCACCAATACAATGGGTGCATTAAAGTAGGATTGCCACAATGTGGGCAGGCTTTCCTTAAGCGCACTGGTGTGCCGAGTCGAAAATTCATCGCGGCTGAGTAGGCTCACCGGAATCGTCTGCTCGCTCGGATTATCCGTTGAAACTGGCAGTGAAAGCTGGGCTTCAATCTGCCACTGCTGATAAAGACCGCTAACTCTTGGATCGTGCATCAATTGGGTTTGAATAGTGTCGATACGCTGGCTTGGTGGGCGGATATAGAGATCGGCATGCAAGCGAGTTTCTAGCCAAGATCGCAGGGTTTGTTCGAAGCTTCCAACGAGGGTGTTCATCGACACATTGGCACTGAGCGCCAGTAAGATCGCCATCATAGCCAAGGAAAGCGGTGCAATAAGCTCACGGGTTTCGGCGAGCAGATATTGCCATAATCCAGGACGCGCCAAGGGCATTAACGCACTGACGCCCCAATGCAATAATTGCGGCAACAATAAGGGAATAGCGATAGCGACGATACCGAGCAACACTAAGCTGATGTTATAGCTTTGGCTGAAGGGAAACAGCAGAGCCGCTAAGGTCAATAAGCCACAGGCTAAGGCAAATTGAATGCTATGGTTTTTGCGGTGTGCCTGCATTTGCTGATAACGATTCGCCCCTTGTGCAAGCGCTTGGCGCGTAAGATCTAAATACAAGGGCAAGCAAGCGGCGAGCGCGGCAATTAAGGTGAGGGCAATTGCCTCAAAAAGCCAAGTCCATTGCCAAATACCGGGGAGCAAGTGGGCGCCATACATTTGCTCTAAGGTCATGGCGATCATAGGTTGCAGCCAGTGGCTGAGTTGCAAACCACTGATAAAGCCCAAACTTGAACCTATGACAACTAACAAAATTAATTCGAACATCAGCGCCGTCATCAAGGCGCGGCGCTCGATTCCCTGTTGTAATAATTGCACTAATAGTTTTTGCCGTTTCATTAGGCTGTAGCGCACACCGTTGTAGGCGATAAAGAGGCCGACAACGAAGGCTAACATGCTCATAGCATTAAGATTAAGATGAAAACTGCGGGTCAGCGCTATCAGCGCTTGACCTTGATCTTGCTGGCTAAAGCTGGCCTTGTGGGGCGTAATCCCTAAAGCGTCGAGTTGGGATTTTAGTTTAGGTAGGTTTTCTCGCTCACTGAACATGCCGATATAGCTCAATCTGCCTTGCATATTTAGTAATCGCTGGGCGAGGGACATATCGGCCAAGATGGCGCTGCCTAGACCAAAACTGTCATCAATTGCAATGATATCTAAGGTGCTATTTTCTAAAACAAGTTTACCTTCTGGTGCCACTTTGGCAGCTAGGCTGCGGCTCATTATTACTGTGGCTGCGCCGCTGAGGAGATCGGCAAGCGGTAAGTCATTCATCTGTGGTGAGGTGGCTGATTGTGTGTCAGTCGAGGCGTTACTTCTCGATTTTTGTAGTGTTAATGCAGCGATCAAATCGCTGCCTTCCAGTTGCCAGAACTGACCGTTTTTACCGGAGATTTTACCACTTACGACGGCGAGACTCTGACTTAATCCGGCTCGTCTCAAGGCGAAATAGACAGATTCATCTAAAGTGTTTTGTCCTAGGGGCGGCGTGAGTAGCACATCGGCGCGTTGACTCAGTAACTCAGTCGCATCGCTATAGCTGCGCACGGCATTGTCATTGGTTGCCTTGACTCCAATGAGCAGAGTGACGGCTAAGGCGATACCGAGCAGAATGGCACCTGCTTGTATGGGCGCATGGCGATAATGGGCGATAAAAACCTTTAGGCTGAGCCACGTCAGCCTCAGCCAAGTTTGCTTAAGTCCAGTCTGTTTAAGTTCTGTTTGCTTAAGCGCTGTGGGAGTCGCCTTAGTGAGCTGTTTATTGTTCATAAATAGCGACTGCACCTTGGGATAAGTGCCAACGTTTTTGCATAAAGGCTGCGCATTCTTCGCTGTGGGTGACCATTAAGATACTGGTTTGGCTTTCTCGTGCCAGTTCACACAGTAGTGCCATCACTTGTTTGCCCGATACATCATCTAAGTTACCTGTGGGTTCGTCGGCCAGTAGCAAGGTCGGTTTATGGGCTAAGGCGCGGGCGATGGCGACACGCTGTTGTTGACCGCCTGACAGGGCTTCAACTTGGCGGTGAAGTAATGGCATCAGCCCAAGTTTTTCAACCAGATAGTCACACCAAGGCGACCATGGCTGCGCGGTTAAACTTAAGGAGAAGGCGATATTGTCTTTCACGTTGAGTGGCGTGAGTAAGTTAAATTGCTGAAACACGACACCTAAGGAATTACGTCTGAAACGGCTCCAATCTTTGTCTTGCCAAGTTGAGGTGGACGCTTGTTCTAGCAAGATTTCACCCGAGTCTGGCGTTTCAAAGCCGGCAATCAGGTTGAGTAAGGTGCTTTTGCCGCTGCCGCTGGGACCTGTAAGCGCCACGGTTTCACCTCTGTGGATCTGTAGATTGACCGCTTGCAGCACTTGATGATATTGCTCACCATCGCGAAAGCCTTTGGTGACTTGGTTAAGCTTAGCGACGTCGGCCATTGAGCAACTCCTTTATATCCATTGGCGGCGGGTGTGGTAAGCAGTGTTTCAAACTGCGGCTGCAACTTACTTAGTGGCCGCAATTTAGCATTGCCATTCTATGTTCAAGGTAAAGCATTTTCTATTCAGATAGATACTGATTTTTCTTGTAATAGGATCATCCACGGAGTAACAAAACATAAATCGTCATTTGGTGTAAAAATAGTCAACTGGATTAAATCCTCCGCGAACTGTGAGCAAACGGCTTGAGCTGACGCCGCATTTGTTGCATTCTGTGCGTCCTGTTAGCTTGGGAGTAGATCTCAATCTAGCAATCCGTTCGGATGAAGGTAGCAGGAGAGTGGGGAATTGACCCCACACCGACGAGGCAACTTTGGTTTTACAGAAGCGAGTCTTCTTATGAAAACAAAGCACTCTTTCAGGTGCCGATAGGCGTGGACTGTTACTGGACGAGCCTCTGGAGAGACTACCAGTTGCACTCATTGTGCAATCAGGTGGCGCCGAAGGCGAAAGTGTCGTGGTGTTATTGTATAACCTGCGACGCGAAACGCTCAGGCAAAAGGACAGAGGAGAGGATGACTGCACAGTCCCTGTCGTTTGTCGTCGTGGGCTATTTTTACTCTTTTGCTTGAGATGGAGCACTTTTGCTCTTATTGAAAGCACTCGTGTAGAGCTCTCGCTTGCTACGCTTTTAGCGTTCAGCTTAGGCGATTCTCTGCCGAGATTAGGTCAAAATAGTTCGCTATAGCGTCCGACTGCGGCGCGTCACAGCCATTTCTTTTCCTCCTCCGTTTATTAATTTTGTTGTTTAATATTCGAGGAATATCATGAGTTTTCAAGCTTTTCTTGCCAGCATTAATAGCATAGTCTGGGGCCCAATCACCCTTTGTTTGCTGGTGGGCACGGGGATTTATCTCACTGCGCGCCTCAAGCTTATCCAAGTATTTCGTCTGCCGATGGCGATGGGATTGTTGTTTAAACCCGCCAAAGGTCATGGGGATTTATCTTCCTTTGCAGCGCTTTGTACGGCGCTGTCCGCCACTATCGGTACCGGTAATATTGTTGGCGTGGCGACGGCGATAAAAATGGGCGGGCCAGGGGCGTTATTTTGGATGTGGCTGGCGGCATTTTTCGGCATGGCGACTAAATATGCCGAGTGTATGTTGGCGGTAAAGTACCGTACCACCGATGCTCGTGGGCAGATTGCGGGTGGCCCTATGTATTATATCGAGCGCGGCCTTGGTCTACCTTGGATGGCGAAATTGTTCGCTCTCTTTGGGGTTGGTGTGGCCTTTTTCGGTATTGGTACTTTTGCACAGGTCAATGCCATTAGCGATGCGCTGACGATCGCCTTTGAGGTGCCGACTTGGTTAACCGCGGCCGTACTGACATTTTTAGTGGCCGCAGTTACCTTGGGTGGGGTTAAGCGTATTTCAAATGTGGCGCAAAAACTTGTGCCTGCGATGTCGATTGGTTATGTGCTGGCCTGCGTGTGGATCTTAGTCGGTTTCTCCGAGCAGATTTTACCCGCCTTAGCTTTAGTGCTTGAATCTGCCTTTACGCCACTCTCAGCTGCGGGGGGATTTTTAGGGGCGACAGTCGCGCAGGCGATTCAAATCGGTATTGCCCGCGGTGTGTTCTCGAACGAATCTGGATTAGGTAGTGCACCCATTGCCGCCGCTGCCGCTAAGACCAATGAACCCGTTGAGCAAGGTCTCGTCAGCATGACGGGTACTTTCTTCGATACCATTATCATTTGCACTATGACGGGGTTAGTGCTGATCATCACTGGGGTATGGAGTGGTGAGACTGCGGGTGCCGCGATGACGAGTGCTGCTTTTGCTCTGGGAGGCTCAGCGCTTGTGGGTCAGTATTTGGTGACTATTGCACTAGTGTGTTTTGCATTTACCACTATTTTGGGCTGGCATTATTATGGTGAACGCTGTTGGTATTACTTAGTTGGTGAGCGCGGATTACGCATGTATCAAGTGGTGTTTTTGGTACTGATTGCGGGTGGTGCTTTTATCAAACTGGATGTGATTTGGTTGTTGGCCGATACGGTTAATGGTTTGATGGCTATCCCTAACTTGATCGCCATTGTGGGCTTGAGGCATATCATTATCGCCGAAACCCAAAGCTATTTTGCTCGTATCTTACCTAATCAAACCTTAGAGACGGCTTATTAGTGTTTTTAAAACAATAAATTACTTCACATTATTTTAACTTTGACATTGTCGCCACTAAATTCTTCGTTTACTTTATAAGTGCTATTTTTAAATGCAGTGCTTATAAAATCGAGGGCTTTAGGGCGACGCCATGGAAAAAAGTAAACTTCGTACTTTTCGCAGTAGAATTTTATCCCACATAGCCTTGCCTCTCATTTTAATTATGGCGAGTGTCTATGGTGTAAACGCTTGGTTTAGTTATATCTCTTCAGAGAATCGGCTTTACCATAGCCTGACTCAAGAGGCGAGTCATTCGGCTTCTCGTCTGCAGTTTCTGCTCGAGCATGCGCAGGCCAACACCCAAGGTCTTGCTGATTTTATTGGTTTTTTGTCAAGTAAAGAAGACATGAATGACACTGAGAGTGTTAAAAGTGTCTTGATGAATCGAGTCAAACGTCATCCTGATTTTTTTGGATCCGCAGTCGCATTTAAACCCAATACTTTTCCTAACCGCAAGCTATTTTCTCCCTATGTTTATCGCGATACAAGTGGTGGTAACGATTTACACTACCTCGATATTGGCGCTGAAGGCTACGACTATACCGATGGTACTTGGGATTGGTGGAGCAAGGCTATCAATCAAGCGAGCGGTTATTGGTCAAAGGCATACTTTGATGAGGGGGCAGGGAATATTCTGATGGTAACCTATTCGGCTCCTTTTGGTGAGGTAGGCAATTATTTTGGGGTTGCCACGGTTGATTTAGCCTTAGATGGATTGCCAAAACAATTGGGGATTGCACCAAATCGTCTGGTGGTTTTAGACGATCAAGGGCGGCTTATTTATCATATAGATAAAGAAAAAGTGCTGGCAACGACTTCAGCCCAGTGGCTCGATAAAAATAAAAATGCCGATTTTTGGACGCTACAGGATAAAAGGCTTGATGGTCAAACAAGGTTTGTTGATAACCAAGATGTTGTTTATCTTGCGAGTATTGCGACTGTCCCTCAATTAAAGTGGCGTGTGATTGTATTCGCGCCAGAACAAGATTTATTCAACTCCCTACTTGATGATCTAGCATCTATTATCCTCAATTTAAGTTTATTAACCCTCTTATTATTGCTGACCTGTTATCTGGCGGCGAAACGATTAACTCGGCCGTTAGAGCTACTCGAGTCGGGTATCTTGTCCTTTGGACAGGGTAAAGCTCAGCAGCTCATTGTACCTAAAGGTGCCGTGAGTGAAATAGTGACGCTGAGTACTACCTTCAATCAAATGGCGGAATTACTCGCAGAACGTGAACAAGCCATTCTTGATTCCCGTGGCAACCGCTTTGCGCGCCTAATTGATGGTATGAGCGATAAATCTTTCTATTGTTCCCTAGAACCTAATGGTCAACTCGCCCAAGTCAGTGAGGGGGTAACTAAGGTGTTGGGGATCTCACCTGATTTACTCAAGCGAAAATATCAAAGGCTCTTCTCGGCTAATCCCCTTAATGAGAAAAACTGGGAATATACCGATTTGGCCTTAAAGGGCCAAAATGTGCCTTCGCATCAAGTTGAAATGCTGGATGAAAAAGGGCATTTAAGAAGGCTCGATGTATTTATGCAGCCGTTATTATCAGATACGGGTGAGTTAATGTCGGTGGAGATGTTATTTACCGATGTTACTGAGCAGTTTTCAGCAGCAGTCTGGTCAAATGCCGTACTAGAAGCCGCTCCAGAGGCCATGCTCATTGTCGACGAACTTGGGAAAATCGTCTTTACTAACAGTCGCTGTCAGCAGCTCTTTGGATACGAATCGGGCGCTATGCTGGGTTTGCAGGTTGAGGCGTTATTGCCGCAAGAGTTAGGAAACGGGCATGTACTTGAGCGGCAAACATTCCTGCGCGAAGGCCGCGATAGAGGCATGGCAAATGCGCGTCATGTTCGGGCTTTAAAAGCCGATGGTAATGAATTTATTGCGGAAATAGCGCTGAGTATTCTTCCCCCTGCCTTTGATGGACAAAGGCAAGTGGCGGCTTCAATACGCGATATGACACAAAAACTGGCCGTTGAGCAGAAGATCCGTGATAGCGAACAGCGTTTTCGTGGCTTAGTGACTAATATTCCCGGCGCCGTTTATCGGACTCGTATCGGGGATGTATGGTTCATGGAATATATCAGTGACAATATTGCTGAGATTACGGGTTATGCAGCGAGTCAGTTTATTGAAAATCGCCAACGTACTTTTGCTTCGCTGATTTTAGAAGAGGATCGGCCTACATGTCATTTGCATATTGATAGAGCACTCGCGCAGCAAGAAACCTTTGAAGTGGAATATCGAATCCGCCATCGCGATGGCAGTGTGCGCTGGGTGCATGAGAAAGGTAAGGCAAGTTATACCGAAGAGGGCGTTCCACTTTGGTTCGACGGCAGTATTGATGACATCACAGAGAGTAAGCTTGCTATAGGGCAGTTGGAGGCTTCGCGCCTGCAATTGACCAATATTACAGAGTCTATTCCTTGTACTGTGTACCAATTGTTATGGCACTCGCCTACTGATCGCAGATTTACCTTTCTCTCTGGTGCGGCAATGAAAATGCTGGGGCTACATCGTGATGATCTTATTAGTAATTTTGACACCATCGCTGAGCGGATTTTTGATGACGAAAGGCCGGATGTCGTGCGAGCACTTTCGGGTAAGAGTGAAGATAGGTTTCAATGGATCCGCGAGTTTCGTTATCGCCATCCCAATGGCAGCATACGTTGGATGGAGGCGGGGGCGAGCGGCCATGTAGAAGAAGATGGCGCTATTACTTGGAATGGGTATGTAATGGACATTACCCAACGCAAGAGCATAGAACAAGAGTTAGCCCTCAGTGAAGCGCACTTTAAGGCACTGTTCGATGGTGCGACCATTGGTATCGTAAATGTGGATGTTAAAGGCGTTATCTTAGATTGTAATGACCAATTCTGTGCCGATATGGCGCGGTCACGGGAGAGTTTACGCAATACCGCAATTTTTGAGGTCCTTAGCGCGCAAGATAAGCATATTGCCAAGGCGCAATTTAAGGAATTGGTCGGTGGCAAAATTGACCATTATCGTGGCGAGAGAAGCTTTATTCGTCCTTCTGGTGCGCCTTTATGGATGACGGTCAATGTGTCGGCACTGTTAGATGCCCAAGGACAATTTGAATCGGCTGTGATCAGCATGGTCGATATGACAGAGCTTAAATTGCTCTCCGATGAACTGTTACTTGCCAAAGAGCAAGCCGATGCCGCCAGTAAAGCCAAAGGTGACTTCTTGGCGAATATGTCCCATGAAATACGCACCCCGATGAACGCCATTATCGGCATGTCGCAGCTGTGCTTACAGACCGAATTAGATAAAAAACAGAAAAACTATGTGGAGAAGATTGAGCGGGCATCGCAGTCTTTACTGTCTATTATCAATGACATTCTGGATTTCTCTAAGATTGAAGCGGGTAAGCTCGACATAGATTCAGTGCCATTTCAGCTCGATACTATGCTAGAAGATCTCAGCGATATGTTCTCTGAGAAAGCCGCCCACAAGCAGATTGAATTGTTATTTGCAGTCGCCCCTAACGTGCCGCGTTATTTATATGGTGATTCGCTACGCTTAGGTCAAGTGTTGATTAACTTGATGAATAACGCCATTAAATTCACCGAGCGGGGTGAAGTATTACTGTCGTTAAATCTTGTTGAACAGCAAGATGATGATGTCGTGCTGCGTTTTAGTGTGCGTGACAGCGGCATAGGCTTAACTGAGCAGCAGCAAGCAAAATTATTTAAATCCTTTACCCAAGCGGATACTTCAACCACCCGTAAATACGGTGGTACAGGCTTAGGCTTGGCTATTTGCAAGCAACTCGTTGAACTCATGGGGGGCAATATTGGTGTCGAAAGTCAATTTGGTCATGGCAGCACCTTCTATTTCACTGTGAAGTTACAAATTTCCGAGGGCCAAAAATTAGTGCTTGAGCAAGAGCTTGAGGGCATGTCTGTGCTGGTGGTAGATGATAACGCGACCGCCAGAGACATAATGCGTACAACGCTCGAAAGTATGGGCTTTAGAGTCGATACGGTTCGTTCAGGTGAAGAAGCAATAAGCCGCTGTTTACTGCAGACCTATGAAGTGGCATTAATCGATTGGAAAATGCCCAATATGGACGGGTTAGAAACCGCCCGCCAGATCCAACTACAGGCTAAGTCTCAGCCTAAGATCTTGATGGTATCCGCCCATGCTAATCATGAATTTATCACTCAAATTGAGCAATTAGCACTGGCGGGGTACATCAGTAAACCCATCAGCGCCTCACGCATGCTCGATGGCATAATGAATGCGATTGGCCGTGAAGGCATATTGCCAGTGAGACGCCGTACTGAAGAGCTGGCGCCACAGTTATTATTGCCACTTCAAGGGAAGCGTATCTTATTAGTGGAAGATAACGAGATGAATCTCGAAGTCGCCAGCGAGTTTTTAGAGCAAGTGGGGATTATTTTATCCATAGCGACCAATGGCCAAATTGCCTTAGATAAGCTATCCCAATAGCATTTCGATCTAGTGTTAATGGATTGCCAAATGCCGGTCATGGATGGTTATCAAGCCACTCAGGCGATAAGAAAAAGACCCGCGTTGGCAAATTTACCCGTCGTCGCCATGACGGCTAATGCGATGGCGGGCGATAGGGACATGTGCATCAGGGCGGGCATGAACGACCATATTGCCAAGCCCATAGAAGTGAATGTGCTTTATCAAACCCTATTGAAATACCTCGGATCTTCTTCTGGAATTTCTGCAGCGATAAGGGCAGAAGCCTCAACTCAGTTAACTTCGTCCAGCGCACAGGGTGAAGTCAGCAATGGCGCTGATCAAACGGTATTGCTCAAATGGCCAGAACACCCTGAGCTGGATATCGATAGAGGTTTGCAACTAGTACAGCATTCGACGCGTCTTTATCAACGAATCTTTGATCGTTTTGTGAGCAGTCAGCGTAATGTGGTGGAGCAGGTTCGCAAAGCCATCGCGGCGAATCAAGTCGAAGATGCCGTGCGTATCGCCCACACCCTTAAAGGCTTAGCGGGTAATTTAAGTTCGGCAAAGTTGGTGGAATTAGCGCGTTTGCTTGAGTTGCATTTAACAGAGAAAGCGCCCTATGAAGATGAATTGGTTCAAATTCAACCGCTAGTGGCCTCTATCTGCGATGCGATTGAACACGCCAAACCAGCAGCGGTAAATCAAGCCGAACCTCAAGCCGTTGATTTATTATCTGCTGAAGATTTAAGGGCGGCATTACAGGCCTTGCGGCAGAACTTAGATGATGCCGATGCCAGCGCAGTGGCAAAAATTGATGCCTTAAAGCCGAAGGTGAGTAGTGCGATGTGGCAAACATTAAGCCCCGCTTTATCTATGATTAACCAGTATCAGTTTGATGAGGCAATCGACTTAATTGACGATGTGATTACACAGTTAGGATAGAAAGCGGTAGCGCGAATTTATAATGCGTGACATTGAGTGGAGTTGTTAATGGAAAAAGCAACAATATTAGTCGTCGATGACACACCTGAGAATATCGATATTTTGATTGGTATTCTAGGTGATGATTACAAAGTCAAAGTGGCGATCGATGGGCCAAGGGCATTAGCGTTAGTGACAAAATCGCGGCCCGACTTAATTCTGCTCGATGTCATGATGCCAGGTATGAATGGCTATGAAGTCTGCAAGCTGCTAAAGCAAGAGCCGCTGACCAGCCATATTCCGGTGATCTTCGTGACCGCCTTATCTGAAATTGCTGATGAAGCCCAAGGTTTTGCATTGGGCGCGGTGGATTACATTACTAAGCCTGTCAGTGCGCCTGTCGTTAAAGCGCGGGTTAAAACGCATCTTGCGCTCTATGATCAAAAACGTCTACTCGAACAACAAGTTAAAGTTCGTACTCACGAATTAGAAGAAACCCGTTTCGAGATTATCCGTCGTCTTGGCCGTGCCGCTGAATACAAGGACAACGAGACGGGTCTACATGTTGTGCGTATGAGTCATTACGCCCGCATATTAGCGATAAAGCTCGGCTTACCGACAACCTTTTGTGACTTGATTTTTAATGCGGCGCCTATGCACGATATTGGTAAAATCGGTACACCCGATGCAGTGCTGAAAAAGCCTGGGAAACTTGATGCGCAGGAATGGGAAATTATGCAGCAGCACGCCGCCATAGGTGCAGAAATTATTGGTGAACATAGCGATCCGTTATTGCAAATGGCCCGTCGTATCGCCTTAACTCACCATGAGAAGTGGGATGGTTCAGGTTACCCCAATGGCTTGGTTGGCGAAGAAATCCCCCTTGAAGGGCGTATCACCGCGATTGCGGATGTGTTCGATGCGCTGACTTCGCAACGGCCTTATAAGCAGGCTTGGACGATTGAAGCGACTATGGAGCTATTTGAAAATCAAGCGGGAAAACATTTCGATCCTAAGCTGGTGGAGGAGTTCAAGCAAATCCTGCCAGAAGCAATTGCTATTCGAGATACTTATTTAGAAAATTAATGCTCGAAGTGCATTGACTAAGATAAAGGCGCCATTGGCGCCTTTATTCTGCTTCAATATTTTATACTAATCATATTAAATCAAAGTATTATGCTTCATCTAATGAGTAAGGCAGGGCTTGGATCGTTAAATGTGATTGTTCATCGTCGGCAAAACGTAGTTGAGTATCATTAGCCGTGTCATTAGGAAGTACGGCGGTTAACAAGACTTGGTTGCCGCGCTGTACAAACTCAATGATTTGACCGCCACGGCGAAAACTGTCTTCCATCGCGATTTCAAGGCCTGATGCTAGGTTGATTTGAAGATTGGTGTGACCGCGCAAAATATACAGGGCGCGTTTATTACCACCGCGATATTTCATTCGCGCTATGGTTTCTTGTCCCATGTAGCAGCCCTTGTTGAAGCTGATACCGTTAACCGCTTGTAGATTACACATCTGCGGTACGTACTGGCTGGCATGGCTGGCGGCAAGGTTGGGGTAACCTGCTGCAATCTCTAACGCTTGCCATGCACTGGCGTCAAATACACTCAGTTCCGATTGCGCAACTAAAGCTGCTGCGGCATCTGGTGTTAATACTAAAATAAAACGTTCAGCGTCTTTTAAAATCGCACCATTTTCAATGAGTGTGAGCTCTTGCTGAATGTCACCAAAATGTTTGTTCACGAATTGGCTTGCCTGTTCACCGGCAACCCCGAGCAGAGTCCATTCAGTGGATGCATTGCTTAAGGTGGCTTTACTAAACACGGCATATTTTTGTAACTGGGGTAAATCGACTTCGATGGCATCCTTTGGCATCAACATAAAGAGTGCATCTTGAATGGCAAAGGTTCTGAAACTGGCCAGCATTTTACCTTTAGGATCGCAATGGGCGCCCCAGCGCCATTGATCCGTGGCCAATGAGCTGATGTCTGTGGTCACTTGGCCATGGATAAAACTGCGGCCTTGTTCTCCAACGACTTTGATGAGGCCCAAATGAGATAAGTTGGTAAGCATAAGTGGAGGCAAGGTAGCGTCCAGATCCCAATGGGGCGTAGAAACTGAAATAGTCATAGCGAGATCCTGAAAATGAAGACGATGTGAGAGGCTAGATTGTAACGGAATTCCAGTTGGCTCAAAAGCATAAGGCGCACATATCTGTGAATGATCTGTGCGCCTTATTATGTGTGCTTTAGTCGATAGGCTTAAAGCGAGTGGAGTTTAAAGTTTAAAACAGCACGCGGGTACGTAATGTACCTTCAATGGCTTTGAGTTCAACTAAGGCTTCTTCCGCTTGAGTTGTGTCTACTTCCATCACGACATAACCAATTTCTGCGGTGGTCTGCAAATATTGGGCGGCGATGTTGATGCCTTTTTCCGAGAAGGCTTGGTTGATCTTGATCAACACGCCCGGACGGTTTTGGTGAATATGCAGCAAGCGCGAGGTGCCTTTATGCGTTGGTAATGACACTTCAGGGAAGTTAACCGCAGAAACGGTTGAGCCGTTGTCTGAGTATTTAGCGAGCTTACCCGCGACTTCGATACCAATGTTTTCTTGGGCTTCGGCCGTGCTACCGCCGACATGCGGCGTGAGTAGAACATTGTCTAAACCGCGTAGAGGACTGATAAATTCATCGTCATTCGATTGTGGTTCAACGGGGAATACATCGATTGCGGCACCTGCGAGGTGACGTTCTTTTAACGCAACGGTTAAAGCTTCAATATCGACTACAGTACCGCGTGATGCGTTGATAAAGATGCTGCCCTTTTTCATCGCCGCAAACTCGGCAGCGCCTATCATGTCTTTTGTTTGTGGAGTTTCAGGGACATGTAAGCTTACTACATCAGCTTGTGCTAATAGGAGTTCTAACGAATGGACTTGTTGTGCGTTACCTAGTGGCAGTTTGTCTTCGATATCGAAGAACACGACGCGCATACCTAAGGTTTCCGCCAGAATGCCAAGCTGAGTACCAATATGGCCGTAACCAATCACACCTAAGGTTTTACCACGCACTTCATAGCTGCCCGCTGCGGTTTTCATCCAGCCACCACGGTGAGCGATAGCGTTGCGTTCAGGGATACCCCGCATCAACATAATGATTTCGCCAATCACGAGTTCGGCAACACTGCGAGTGTTTGAGAATGGCGCGTTAAATACTGGGATACCAAGGGATTCGGCGGTGGCAAGGTCAACTTGGTTGGTTCCAATACAGAAACATCCTATCGCGATTAACTTCTCTGCACGTTTCAGCACCTCTGCAGTTAATTGGGTACGCGAACGAAGTCCCACAAAATGCGCATCTTTAATGGACTCAAGTAAGGCTTCATCGCTTAAGGAAGCTTTGTGGTATTCGATATTGGTGTATCCCGCACGTTCAAATACATCGACCGCAGATTGGTGGACGCCTTCCAACAGCAGGATCTTGATCTTATCCTTGTCCAGCGAATGTTTCGCCATGATATGGGTACCCTCTAATTAATAGAAATGTTTCTTATGATATGCTCACAACCTTCACCCACCAAAGTAGCACTTTTTTTGCTCAGTGTGGAGGGCTAGATGGCTAAAGTTAATATTCTAAATTTAGAACAATATCGCATAAGAGGAAGAAACATTGAATAACAAAATCGCATGGTGCGGTATTTACCTCTCAGTTTTGGTGTGGTCGGCGATAAAACCCGCAGATCCTTTCACATGGTGGCTCGAAGCCTTACCTGCATTGATTGCTGTACCGATTTTATTCTTTACTCGCAAACGTTTTCCACTGACACCTTTAGTGTATTTTCTCGTCTTAATACACTGCTGTGTGTTGTTTGTAGGCGCTCATTATACTTACGCTGAAGTGCCGTTATTTGACATGATTGCCGATTGGATGGGTTCAGAACGTAATAATTACGATAAAGTGGGTCATTTTGCGCAAGGTTTTATCCCAGCCATGCTCGCCCGTGAAATTATGTTGCGTAATCAAGCTGTCAAACCTGGGGCTTGGTGCGCGTTTCTTGCTACTTGTTTTGTGCTCGCATTTTCGGCGTTTTATGAACTGATCGAATGGTGGGTTGCCGTGGCAACCGGCGAAGGGGCTGAAGCCTTTTTAGGGACTCAAGGCTATGTATGGGATACCCAATCCGACATGTTTCTTGCCCTCATTGGCGCAATTGTCGCGTTAGCTTTACTGTCTCGTTTTCAAGATAAACAAATCGCGAGACTCAAGCAGAGGATTTAGCGGCTAAAAGTGGGTGATGCTCTCTGTTTGAGTTGTAAGACTTTCTTCCCTGAAATATATGGTGTGAGTGTGATGACATTGAGTTGTCATACTTTAGTGTTGTTATTGTGTTTTCTTTGTGTTGCAACTTTGGATTGATAACGTCATAGTTGGAAAGTATTAGGTGCTGGGCGTTGGCCAAGTAAAACGGTATTTTTGACTGTTATTCCATTTTATTGTGGTGAGTTAGTCGAACCTACTAGCATTAAACAGGGAATAGTACATTTGGGTGATGTTTTTCAATCGTTAACTAGTCAGAATTAACTAGGTTAATGGAATGTTGAAAAATCTAACTAAAAAGACGAGTCAAACATACCATTTTGCAATAGAGAATACTTTTCAGGGAGGAGAGTCATTGAGCACAATTAATGAATTGGTTTTTTTACACCAAATGGCCGCGCCATGTCATTTAGCGTTACTTGCTGAATCCATAGGTTTGAAAACGCGTATAGTAAAGCATGCGGCAGAACTGGATTTAGACAAGAGTCGCCGTAGTTTTTATCTGATCACCCAAAAAGGTTCAGCATTAGATAACAAAGGGATACCTCTGTTAGCTTCGCGATTAGTGTCACATTTTCCTGTGGCGCTGTATCAAGTTGAGCGAGACTCCTTAGACCAAGAATCTGCAATGTTACTCGGCATTCGAGGTATTTTATTTGCCGATCAACGTATGGATCTGATGTTAACGGGTTTACGTAAAATGGTGGCAGAGGAACTTTGGTACGATAGAACTTTGCTAAGCAAAATGTTTCGCCGTGTCGTACAAAAGTTAGAAGGTAATAATGAAATGCCCTCTGATACTGTGGCTATGCTGCAGATGCTGACATCCCGTGAACGCACTATCATTCAATTCGTATCGAGTGGTGCGAGGAATAAAGAAATCGCTCATAGGTTATGTATCAGCGAACATACAGTGAAGGCGCATATTTCTTCTATTTTCCGCAAGACCCAGTCTCGTAATCGGGTTGAGCTTTTACGTTGGGCGCAAACCTATCAAACTCACTTTGAGCTGTGCAGTTAGTCAGTTAAAGATATTGGTCGTTAGCTTTTCGCTTTGAGTGGTTAATGTTAATGATTACTAGCATATCAACATAGAAAAGCGGGAATGTTTATTTAAACATTCCCGCTTTTTGTTTAACACCCTTTTTATAAACCACCACCAAAGAGTTTAGCTGTGGTGGTTTAACAGTATTGACTAGTATTGCACTACAGTGGCAACGTTCATATTGCCTGATTGGTTCACGTTGATGCTGTTGTTAGTGCCCGCTTGAGAACCTAACACTAAGTTGTCATTACCCGTTTGAGTGATTGACAGGCTGTTATTGTCACCGCTAACGCCAAATGAATTTGAAGCAAATGAAGTGTCGTTATCGCCGCCTACCCAGTTACCGTTACCTGATTGAGTAATTTGCGCGGTGTTTTCATCACCTTCAATAATCAGGTCAATAACGTTAAGATCGCCACTTTGAAGTGCGCTGACATCGGCATTGTTGTTGCCAGCAACAGAAATCAATGTTTCGTTCTCAGCGCCATCTTGCTCAACATCAACTTCGTTATCGCTACCCACGGCATCTACATAAGCAAAGTTCTCATCGCCTTCTTGGCTAACTTCAATACTGTTATCTTCACCATCAGCGAAGGCAATGATTTCGTTGTTATCGCCTTTAGAAGATAAATCGAAGTCATTATCTGTACCGTATGCACCAAAGGTTGCGAAGTTCGCATCGCCTTTTTGTTTCAAGTCAACGTCGTTGCTATCGCCCCATACTTGGAACTCTGCACCGTTGACATCGCCTTTTTGAGTGATAGTAATATCGTTATCATCACCTTGGATATCGGCCACTAAAGTATCACCGATAGTGTTGCCGCTGCCATTTTGGGTAATATCGACACTGTTGTCATCACCCGTAGTCATAGCAAGATAAGCCGTGTTGCCGGTACCTTTTTGATCCATTGAAATATCGTTTTTGCTGCCCGCCAGTGCGTAAACGAAGCCTACATGGTTATCACCCTTTTGGACCATGTCTACTTTGTTGTTGTCGCCTGCAATACCCTTAGCCGCGCCAAAGTTGTTGTTACCCGCTTGATTAACAGAAACGTCGTTGTTGTTACCCACGTTAGCGGTTAAGTCGAGAGCGATTAAACCCGCTTGGTTGTTGTCACCGATTTGTGTGATTTTACCGTCGTTGTTGCTGCCTTCAACGCGAAAAACTGCAAAGTTAGCATCGCCTTCTTGCTCAACAAACACGCTGTTTTCAGCGCCAGTGATTTCAACTTGGCTTTCGTTGACTTCGCCTAATTGGTTAACGAATACCGTGTTATCGTTGCCAGTAACATCGCTACTGCTTTGGTTAAAGAAACCATCTTGCGACACATTTACATTGTTGTTGTCACCTACAACATTTGCACTTGCCACATGCCAGTCAACTTGTTGCGTTATTTGGACCTTGTTATCATCACCCGTTGAATTAATAGCCGCTTCATGCCACACACCGTCTTGGATGACGGTTGCGGTTTGATCTGTACCTGTTTGCACAACCGCAGCAGCGTTAAGGCCACCCGTTTGTGAGACTAAAGTGTCTTGGGCTTGGCCTGACTGTACTACGCTAATTTCGCTCACTGTACTGGCAGCAAAAGCTTGACCGCTTAAACCTGTTGCAATGGCCAAAGCAATAAGTGATTTTTTAGCTTGTGATTTCATGTGACGCTCCCTGTTTAATATTGAGTTATTGAGATTGCAGCACCGTCCGCAATCTGTTGAATCGAAAAGTTGCCGCTTCCTAGTTGGTTCAGTTGCACGAGATTGTCATTGCCAATTTGTGTCACTGAAGCCGTATTTTGACTGCCGACTTGCAGTAGTTGGACTTCATTGTTTGAACCAATCTGTGTGATTAGCGCATCGTTATCATTGCCCACTTGTGTTACATCGGCCTTGTTATCGCTGCCTGACTGGAACAGTAATCCTTGGTTGGCAGTGCCTTGTTGAACCAGCTCGATAAGGTTATCGCGACCGGAACGTTCCAGTAATGCCTGAAGGGTTACGGGTAACTCGTTGACATTCAGCTCTTGTGCTGAAGTCATACAACTACAGAGCAAGATCAGCGGCGCCAAAAAGCGTATAGAGGTATTTGGCACGGGTGACTCCTTGCATCAAATATCTTGGGCTGCTTAAAGCAACTTGCATCCCAAATTCAGACCTGAAGATACGAGTCCCGTTAATATGTCGCAATTGGCCAAACGGGTATTTATTCTAGAAAGGATTAACGGAAGGTAAATGATAGCTGTATTTATATCGTATTGATTAAATAGATTTTATATGTTTATTGACGTGTTTTTATTTAAGGGGTCTAATCTAGTTGTCCTAGTAGTTAAGTCGTATTTGTTGTGAAGCGAGTATTTGATTTTTAAACAATGCAATAACAAGTGAAGGGAAATACATTGACTATCGCGTTTACATTTTCTTGATAAAAAAGTACGCGTTTGTGCCAGCGAGAAACTGCTGAGGAGTTTAATTAACTGTAGCAACCTATGTCATTTACCCTGTGTGCAACAACAGGCTTCTTGTCCTTGCGGTAATGAATCCTAGGTTAAACAAAGGGACATTACTGTGAGCGGAAGATTAACCATTATTATGATTGAATTTCTTAATCGGGTAGAGAGAAGATTAATACTACCGTCTTATGCGAGATCAGTGCTTTTCTGGTTTTTTTAACTCTTCATGGAATGCTTCGGTACTGATTTGGCTTTTACGGTCTTCCAGTTGTTGCATCGCACTGTTATTACTCACAGTTAACGCATTGAAGCGAGTATTGATATCGTCCATTTCGTTAATGTATTCAGGATCGGTTTTCTCTTTATTTTGCCAATAACGTTTACGTTCTAATTTCTGCAATTCACTGGCGCGCAGAATTTCAAAATAGCTATTTTCCTGCTTAAGACGATATATCTCGCCGTCGAGTAACTGCAATAATTTTTCTTTAGAAATGGTTCGACTATTCAGTAGAGTGTGTAAGGGATCGACAGGAATGTCTCTTTTATCAGAGTCTACTTCAGTCGTTATCCCTAACTGGTATTCGATTTTATGTTGGCTAAATTCCTGCGGGCAAGCGGTTTGGCTAAAGACAATTTTGTCATCTTTACGGCATTTATAAATGGTATTTGCCTGTATTGCAGTGGGCAAAATAACACAAATTAGGGTGAGTATCAGTCTTGCCATGAGGCCACAAATCCTTTGTACACTTGCATAGCTATTATGATTTAATTGTTTGATTAAGCATGATAAATAATGATTATGACGTTTACATTATTATGCCTTTATAACTGTTTTTATTAGGCTTAACCGGCTGTTAAGCCCAATAAATTAAAGGATTAGCCATACATCATTATAAGGTCAAATTCACTCGTCAATGTCTGCCGCTAATCATTTACCTTAAATTAACATCTGCATCATACTATGGCGTAAATTTAGGGATAAAACCAGTTTTTTGACGCTTCAAATTTTTGGCGCTGAGATTGATTCTAAAGAAGAAAATAGCTTCTGGTCGATCATTGGATAAATAAAAAGGAGCGACTGCTCCTTTTTATTTATTGATAACGCTTAAGAGATTAGCGATCGAACCTTAAGTTGTCGATAAGTCGCGCTTTACCTATATAGGCGGCGGCCAAAATGACTAAGGTTTGGTCTTGGCTCTGCGCTTTCTCAAGCGTGTGGGCATGACGAATTTCCAGATAATCCGGCGTAAAGCCCGCCGCCACTAAACTGATTTTCGCTTGCTCGGTGACAGCATCAACACTCTGACCTTGTTTGATCCCTGCAGCCATAGCATCTATCGCCTGTTTTAATGCTGGTGCAGCGGCTTTTTCTGCGGCGGTGAGATAACCATTGCGCGAACTCATGGCTAAACCTGAGTCCTCACGTATGGTATCAACACCGATAATCTCAATCGGTAATGACAAGTCTTCAACCATAGTTTCAATGACTAATAGCTGTTGATAGTCTTTATTGCCAAAGAGTGCCACATCGGGCTGTACTATGTTGAATAGTTTACAGACGATAGTCGCAACGCCTCGAAAATGCCCCGGACGGCTAGCGCCGCAGAGCAGATCTGAAATACCTGGTACTTCAACATAGGTTTGTTGCGCTAAGCCCTTGGGATACATCACGGCTGGCGTTGGGGTAAACAGCAACTCAGCGCCAGCGGCGGTGAGGGCTTCACTGTCGGCGGCGAGTGTGCGTGGGTAGGCATCGAGATCTTCGTTCTGGCCAAATTGCATTGGATTGACGAAAATCGATACCACCACATGATCACAACGTTTAGCCGCTTCTTTCACTAAGGTGATGTGTCCCCGATGGAGATTGCCCATGGTCGGCACAAAGGCGACAGTTTCGCCCTTGGCACGCCATGCACGCACTTGAGTGCGAATATCATCAATATGGGCGCTAGTGATCATTGAGCCTTACCTTGCATAAATCTGTTATTTGTTAAAAGTGTGTTCTTCGCCAGGAAAAGTTCCTTGGACAACTTCGTCGATATAAGCACGTACCGCAGAACGAATTTCACCGGTTTGTTTTAGGTAGTTTTTCGAGAAACGTGGAATGTAACCACTTGAAATACCTAACACATCATGCATCACCAAGATTTGTCCATCAGTCGATGCACCTGCGCCAATTCCAATGACTGGAATCGTTAAGGCTTGAGTGATCGCCGCAGCGAGTGGTGCAGGGATACATTCCACTACGAGTAGTTGAGCTCCCGCGGCTTCTAAAGCCTTAGCTTCGTCGAGGATGCGCTGGGCATTTTCGGCATCGCGGCCTTGCACTTTAAAACCACCAAACACATGAACCGACTGAGGCGTTAAGCCTAAGTGGGCACATACAGGAATACCGCGTTCGGTGAGCTTAGTGACGGTTTCGAGTAACCAGTGTCCGCCTTCGACTTTGACCATGTTTGCGCCAGCTTGCATTAACTCAGTGGCGTTGACCATGGCTTGTTCTGGCGTGGCGTAACTCATAAAGGGCATATCGGCGATCAGCAGGGCACGTTCGATACCGCGACGAACACAGCGAGTATGGTAAGCGATTTCTGCAGTAGTGACGGGCAGGGTATCGTCATGGCCTTGGAGAACCATTCCCAAAGAATCGCCGACCAGCAGCACATCGACACCTTCGCTATCGAACGCGCTGGCAAAACTGGCATCATAGGCTGTCAGTGCCGTGAATTTTCTACCTTCCTGTTTGTATTTCAACAGGGTTGAGCTAGTAATTTTAGACATATGGATGATCTTCAAACCAAATAGAAGTGGTGTTATAAGCTAACTGAGGACGGACTTCAATGATCAATGCCCAGTTGTTGTAACTCGGCCAACATTTTTGTATCGATAAGACTGTCGATGGCAGTGTTGCACGGCAGAATCAGATCCGGTGCAATTGCGGCTAAAGGCACGAGCACAAAGCTGCGCGTTTTCATGCCGTAGTGGGGCACTTTGAGTCTAGGAATATCAATGTTCTCATTACCATACAAGAGTAAATCGAGATCTAAGGTTCTAGGCCCCCAACGCTCTAGGCGGATTCGTCCTTGGGTGTTTTCAATATGCTGCAGTGCATCGAGTAAAGCTAATGGCGCAAGATCAGTATCGAAACTCGCTACCGCATTCACATAATCGGGTTGCACGACATCGCCCATGGGCGTCGAATGGTAATAGGGAGAAACGACGAGACTATTGCCTAAGGCGGACAATGCCGTCACGGCATTGTCCAATTGAGCCTTGGGATCTTCAAGATTTGCGCCTAATGCGACGTAGACGCGGGGCATTATTCAGCCGTTTTAACTTTAGGTGTGCCACTCGCTTTAGGTGCGCTCGTCGGCGCTGAACCATCGGCATTCGGTGCACGAGGACGGCGACGACGTTGGGTGGCATTACGGTTGCGGTTTGGCGATTTACTGCCGCTACGCGCTATGGCTAAACGTTCTGTTTCATCGGCTTCGACAAATTGTTGCCACCAAGCGGCACTTTTAGCGACATTACCCGCTTCGACTTCGCCCCTGAGTAAGAGTAAATCGTATGCGGCTCTAAACTTAGGATGCTCCATCAGTTTAAAGGCGCGGGTGCCTTGGCTACGATCAAAGCGTAACTGCAACTGCCAAATGTCTTTTGCCGGCGTACTAAAACGGCGCGGAATACTAATGGTTTGGCATTGCTGCTCCATCACATCGCCCATGGCGGCAAAGAAGGCATCGTATAACGTCAGGCCACTTTCAACCGCGATATCTTCGGCGCGTTGACGCAGTGGATACCAGAGAAGCGCAGCATAGAAGAATGAAGGTGTGACCGGCTTATCTTCGTTAACTCTTTGATCTGTGCTCTTCATGATGGCTTGCACCATTTTCATGGTCGTACCTTTAGGATCATCTTTCAGCAGTGCCGCCACTTGCGGAAACAGCGGTGCGAATAGCTTGTATTCTTGCATCAGTTCGAAGTTGGCTAAGGCTTTACCTGCAAAGAAGAGTTTTAACACTTCTTCGTACATACGTGCTGCCGGAATATCTTTTAGCAGCGGCGCTAATTGTTTAATCGGCGCGGCTGTGACGGTTTCGATACCCATGTTGAGTTTAGTGGCGAAACGCACTGCCCTTAACATACGCACCGGATCTTCACGGTAACGGGTTTCTGGATCGCCAATTAATCTTAGGGTGCCCGCTTTGAGATCGGCCATACCGCCGCCATAGCTGCGAATCGAGTAATCGCTGATATCGTAATAGAGGGCATTGACGGTAAAGTCGCGGCGCTCGGCATCTTCATCGATTTCGCCATAGACGTTATCGCGCAGCAAACGCCCTTCGGCATTGGCTTTAGAGACTTTCTCATTACTTTCGCCATGGTGACCACGGAAGGTGGCGACTTCAATCACATCGCGGCCGAAAACAATGTGCGCTAAGCGGAAACGGCGACCGACAACACGGCAATTACGGAATAATTTTTTGATTTCTTCCGGTGTTGCATTGGTCACTATGTCGAAATCTTTAGGCTCAATCCCTAAGAGTAAATCGCGTACACCGCCGCCGACTAAATAGGCTTTAAAGCCAGATTTATTCAGTCTGTATAATACCTTAAGGGCATTCTCGCTGATTTGTTTGCGCGAGATGGTATGGGCATCTCTTGGTACTAACTCTAAACTCAAAGCACCGGAACTTTGTTCAGGTGTTGTTGGTTCAATCTGAGCTGGAGTCGGAGCGGTCGTTTTAGGCGCGTCTTCAAATAGCTGTTTGCAGAATTGGCTGATACGGCGAAAAATGGGACACCTCGAAATATGATCTGTTATTTGATTAAATAATCTGGCGGCTATCATATACCAAATGCGGCCTAATGAGTATAACAGGGCTCGATCAGTATCTCAGATTGTTGCGGTATAGTGGATAATTGAAACTGATCCACGGCTTGAGCGAGCATTTGCGCCACAGAGCCGCGGGTTTCGACGGGTGTTTGGCCTAAAAATGCCAGTGCCGCATTGAGGCTCGCCTGTGGATTAAGTGTATCAATTGCCTGTGCATGATTCTGTTTTGAGAGCTTAAAGCCTTTACTTATGCAGGCGAGTGGCAAGTGCAGCCATTGCGGTGCGGCTAAACCAAAGCTTTGATACAAACTCAGTTGGCGACAACTGGCCTCGATTAAGTCGCAGCCTCGAACCACTTCGGTGACCCCTTGATAAGCATCGTCGAGTACTACGGCCAATTGATAGGCGTACAGACCATCACTGCGTTTGATGATGAAATCCTCTGCGGCAAAATGGCTATCAACGCAAATATGGCCCATTAGATTGTCATCAAATTCTTGCACTTGCGCCGTGTTGACGATTCGCACCGCACCCAACCTAACAAGATTTGCAGACTGGGTTTGTGGCAATCGGTGGCAGCGGCCATCGTAGACGCCGCCCATGGCTTGAATTTGCTTGCGACTACATTGGCAGAAATAGGCTTTATCTTGGGCGAGCAGCGAGTCAATTTGCGCTTGATAAGCCACTGTGCGCTGGCTTTGATACAGAGGCACATCATCCCACTCAAATCCATAGGCTTCTAAGGTGCGTAAGATATCATCGGCGGCGCCTTTGACTTCCCGCGGTGGGTCTATATCTTCGATGCGAATTAGCCATTTACCCTGTAGCGAGCGTGCGCGCAGATAGCTGCCAAGGGCGGCGATAAGCGAGCCAAAGTGCAAGGCACCCGAAGGCGAAGGCGCAAAGCGGCCGACATAGGGCTGGCTGGATAAATAGGAATGTAATGGCTTTGACATAACAACTAGATGGCGTTTTAAAGTCGCGACGGTAAAAGTGGATGTATTTTAGAGGGATGCTAAGAGAAAAGCGAATCGGGGTAAATTGGAGTGAGCTTGGCTTAAGCTCGTCGAGTTTACGAGTTGCTAGAAACAAATAGGCGGGGAAATCCCCGCCCAGTATGCTTGATTAACCAGCCATTTGTTTCTCTTTGATCTCTGCAAGCGTTTTACAGTCGATGCATTGATCGGCTGTTGGACGCGCTTCGAGACGGCGGATGCCGATTTCGATACCGCAAGAATCACAGAAGCCGAAATCGTCTTCTTCAATTTTTTGCAGTGTTTTTTCGATTTTTTTGATCAGCTTACGTTCTCTATCGCGAGCACGAAGTTCGAGGCTGAACTCTTCTTCTTGTGCTGCACGGTCAACAGGATCGGGAAAGTTTGCGGCTTCGTCCTGCATGTGGCTAAGAGTACGGTCGACCTCTTCACGCAACTGATTGCGCCAAGCTTCAAGAATTGTCTTGAAGTGACCCAGTTGCTTAGCGTTCATATACTCCTCACCCGGCTTTTCCTGGTAAGGATTTACACCTGCGATAGCGAGTACGCCAAGTTTTTTGGTGCCTTCAGGCATAACGCATCTCCTGTAATCATTTGCGTTTGTAGGGCGTCCTTAAGAACGGCCGCTATCTATAGCAGAATCTTCACATCGAGGCAAACTTTTCATTCTGCTTTGATTGAATTTTTTGACTATGTTCGCTAATTCAAATGAAATCAAATTTAACTCAGCCTTAACATCATACTCGTACATCGCAGGCTTGGGCTAGGTGAATCTCTGTAGGGGAGATTTTACAGCGATAGGCTAGCACTTCAACGCCGGCTAACACAGCCATTTTCAGTAACTTAGCATATTCAGGGTCGATATGTGCTGCGGGGGCAACACTGAATATTTCACTATGCTGCACCACAAATAGCAATACGGCTCGATAGCCTTGACTCACCATGAGCATCAATTCACGTAAATGTTTTTGACCGCGTAGGCTCACAGCATCGGGAAAATAACCTTGGCCATCCTCGAGCAAAGTACAACTTTTGACTTCTATATAACAGGCGGGTTTTTGAGCACCCTGTAGCAGGATATCGATGCGACTATTTTCATCACCGTATTTGACTTCACGGCTGAGGCTATCATAACCCGCGAGCTCCTTGATGATATCTTTATTGATGGCTTCTTCGGCTAAGGTGTTCGCCTGACCCGAGTGGATCCCGATTAAGCCAGCATCTGGCGTGGTCATCAGTTCCCATGTATGGGCGTACTTACGTTTAGGGTTATCAGAGGTAGAAAACCATACGGTTTCACCGGGATACAGGCAATTACGCATAGAGCCGGTATTGGGGCAATGTAGGGTGATCTCACTGCCATCGCTTAGCTGCACATCGGCCAGAAAACGCTTATAGCGGCGCAATAAAATGCCCTGTTGTAGTGGCGGTGTAAATTCCATAGGTATACCTATCTCGGCTGTTCTAGGTCGCAAAGCCTAGCAAATTTCGCAAATGTTTACAGATTTTACCTGAGTAACTTCAGCCAATCGCTTTGCGTCATCGCCTGCTAGCAGTAAACTGCCGCCATAAAGTTTGTTCTGATTGCTGATTGATTGTTCTAAAACGAATCGAAAAATAAGGATCCCTAATGAGTGAACTAAAAGTAACTGAATTGATGAAAGTGCAATTAACCAAAGAAGCACCCGCCGCGCACTGGGGCAAGGCTGATGTGACTTATACTGCCGACGGTGCGCAAATTCATTTAGCGGGTGGCGATGAGCTGCGTCAAATTCAAATGGCGGCCCGTAAACTGCGCAATCAAGGTATTAGCTGTGTGGAATTAGCTGGGCAGTTTTGGGACCTCAATAGCCAGTGGGTGTTTGCCCAAGGTTTCGCGACGGCAAAACCAGGCTATCAAATCCATTGGTGTGGTGATGAGTCAGTGCAAGCAGAATTGCAACGTCGACTCGATGTGGCGACTTTTGCCCGTCAACTGATCAACGATACGCCTGAGAACCTGTCGCCAGTGAAACTCGCCCAGCAAGCCGCAAAATGGTTGGCTGAGGTTGGTGGCGACAAGGTGAGTTATCGGATTATCGAAGGTGAAGCGCTGCTGGAAGAACAGTGGATTGGTATCCATGCCGTCGGTCGCGGCAGTGAGCGTCCACCGGCAATGTTAGAGTTAGACTTCAACCCATTAGCCGCCGATGCACCTGTGTCTGTGGCGCTTGTGGGTAAAGGGATTACCTTTGATTCTGGCGGCTACAGCATCAAAGCCTCTGAAGGCATGTTAGGCATGAAATGCGATATGGGCGGCGCGGCGACTGTGACTGCAGCACTTGGTTTAGCGATCAAATCTGGCCTCAACAAACGCGTTAAACTCTTCTTATGTTGTGCTGAAAACTTGATCAGCGGTCGCGCCTATAAGTTAGGTGACATTCTGACCTACAAAAATGGTGTAACAGTTGAAGTGGTGAACACGGATGCGGAAGGGCGCTTAGTGTTGGCCGATGGCCTACAAGCTGCTTCTGCGACAGGCGCACCTTTTATTATCGATGCAGCGACCCTTACAGGCGCCGCTGTGATGGCAGTGGGTTCTAACTACAACGCGATTTTCTCGCCACAGGCGGATGTGTTGCAACTGGCCCAGCAAAAAGCCACTAGCGTTGCCGAGCGCGTATGGCCGCTGCCGCTGGATCCTTGGCACAAAGAAATGTGTCCATCTGCCTATGCTGACACCGCCAACAGCCGCGCAATGAAAGGCGGTGGTGCAGGTGGTGCTTCTAATGCTGCTGGTTTCTTATGGCGTTTCGTGTCACCCGAAGCTAAATGGTTACACGTTGATTTAGCAGGCGCTTTTGAAGATTCAGCTTCTGCCATGTGGGGCGCGGGTGCAACAACCCACGGCGTATTGACCATTAGTGAATTGATTAAAGGCTAAGCCAAGCGCTAAGACTAAATCAGATATGTTAGCTAAGATCCATTAAGATTCTGTAGCTTTGATTAAAACCGCCTACGGGCGGTTTTTTATTGGTTGAAAGATGAGAACACTCGTTTACTTGGCGTTTTAGCGGCTTCATGGCATGTTATGGCTGAGCATTTTTAATAGGGAAACATGATGATAACTATACGAAAAGCAACGAAAGCGGATGCTCAGGCCTGCTGGGATATCCGCAATGCGGCGATCAATAAGGGCTGCGCTGGATTTTATGATGCGGGCGATCTGGTGATTTGGACCGAGGGCGAACTGACCGAGCAATTTAGCCGTATCGTCGATGCACATTTTTATGTGGCAGAGTTGTCCTCTGACGAGTCGCAGCTTAAGACTGTGGTCGGCACTGCCATGTTGGATGAACCCTATGCCCAGTTAGAAGCCTTGTTTGTTTCCCCCAATGCTATGGGGTTAGGAGTTGGTAAAGTGCTGCTGCAATTTATTGAAACTATGGCTTTTAATCAGGGGATTGCCCAGCTCAGATTAGAATCAACTTTAAATGCGGTGGATTTCTATCGCCACTGTGGTTTTGGTGGTGAGGGTTTAGAGGAGGAATCTATCTACTGTTCGCCCAGAGGAATAGCCTTAGAGTGCATGGTGATGTATAAAAATCTAGGACGGTCTTTGGTCTGCTAGGGCGTTGCTTCGCAACTGCTAGAACGTCGCGTCGCGTTGCGGCTACGGATAACGGCATGCAGCAAACTGCTACAGAACGTCACTTTGTGACTCACGATTTACGGAACAGGCTTTGCCCTTTCGGTAAGTGCAGCGTTCTATGAGTGAGTTTACGAACGTTCTGTTTTCCTAGAATCTAAAGCCTAGAACCTATTTTCTGAGAGGTTGCTGACATACTCAATGGAATCAAGAGATCAAGTATGAATGTGGAATGAACTCTGAAGATTTAGAGTTTAAGATAAGGTTGCTGGCATATTCGAGGGAATCAACAGATCAAGCATAGATGTGGAATTTATTCTTCATATAAGGTTGCTGACATACTCAAGGAAATCAACAGATCAAGTATGGATGTGGAATTAACTCTGAAGATTTAGAGTTTAAGATAAGGTTGCTGACATACTTAAGGTAATCAATATATCAAGCATGGATGCGGAATTAACTTATATAGTTTCGTTAAAAAGGTTGCTGACATATTCGAGGGAATCAACAGATCAATCATAGATGTGGAATTCATTCTTCATAAAAGGTTGCTGACATACTCAAGGGAATCAAGAGATCAAGCATGGATGCGGAATTAACTTATATAGTTTCGTTAAAAAGGTTGCTGACATACTCAAGGAAATCAACAGATCAAGATGGGGGAATTAACTCCCAAGAGTATGCCAACTATCGTTCTTTCGCCTGAAATCCCGATGCCGACAAGATTAGCGCTAGTGGCTTAAATAAAACTTAATCCATTGCAAAAAAAGACTTTATTTCCTTAGCCTTTAGTCAAACTTACCCGTAAATCCTCAAGGTTTCAGTTCGCCTCTGGGGTATTAAGTTGTTGACGTTTTTCCATCAAATCTTTAATCAAAGGCGTTAGGATCAGCTCCATCGCCAGCGACATTTTGCCGCCGGGGACGACGAGTGTGTTGACCCGTGACATAAATGAACCTTGGATCATATTGAGGTAATAGGGGAAGTCGACATTATTGATACCGCGGAAGCGGATCACCACAAAGCTCTCATCTAAGCTCGGAATATCTTTGGCACTAAATGGGTTAGAAGTATCGACCGTCGGTACTCGCTGAAAGTTAATGTGAGTGCGGGAGAACTGCGGCGTCATGTGCTTAATATAATCATCCATACTGCGCACAATCGAGCCCATGACTTTTTCACGGCTGTGACCACGTTCCGAAGTATCGCGGATAATTTTTTGGATCCACTCTAAGTTGACTATGGGCACCATGCCGATCAGCAAGTCCACATGCTGGGCGACATTGGCATCACCAGTAACTACGCCGCCATGTAAGCCTTCGTAGTAGAGCATATCGGTATTTTCAGGTAGTGGTCGCCATTGAGTAAAAGTGCCGGGCATCTGGTTAAAAGGCACTGCCTCATCGAAGGTATGTAAATAGCTGCGGGTTTCACCTTGGCCTGTGGTGCTGTAATCGCGAAAGCATTGCTCTAAACGAGCAAAGTTATTAGCCTCTGGGCCAAAATAGCTAAGATTGCGATTTTCAGCTTGGGATTTGCGGATCATGACTTCCATTTCGGCGCGGGTAAAATGATGAAAACTGTCGCCTTCGACAAAGGCGGCGTTGATCCCGAGTTGGCGAAAAATATGGCTAAAGGCGGTGGTCGTCGTGGTGGTTCCCGCGCCTGATGAGCCTGTAACTGCAATAATGGGATGTTTTGCTGACATTTTTTCTACCTAGCTAGGAACCAAAAGAGCCGCTTATGGGGAAGCGATAAAAACGCGAGTACTATTTATACGGTACAGAGGTAGGACTGGTCAATCTTGCTGCTGTGCTATTTGTTCCGCTGAACGTATCGCGAAGGATTCATCATCTTCACTGTACTCTAATTTCAGCTTACCTTGTTTAAGTGCTTGTTGACATTGGACTATCGCCTGAGCAAGCTCCTGTTCATCGAGACTGGCAAAGCTGCCATCCTCCACTTGACCGAAGAGATATTCGCGGATCACATTGGCGAGCGTTTCCTTGGGGAGTTGTAACAGGGTTTCATAGGGAATGAGCATCGGTGTTTCCTTGGGTAATATTGTCGCCGTTGATTGGGTCTACGCTAAGTGGGTCAACACTTTGATCGCCGAGTAAAAAGTGTAAAATCCGTCGCTCAAGGTAGAAGCGCGGTTTCCAAGGTGTACCGCCTTCAATAAAGCCGACATGGCCGCCATAGGGATGCAGTTCGTATTCCACATAGCCCGACAATTGACTCGATTGGGGGATCACTTCATCGGTCATAAAGGGATCGTCCTTAGCATGTATGATGAGCGTCGGTTTAGTTATACGGCTGATAAAGGGTAAGCCACTGGCACGCGTATAGTAATCGTCGACGCCGTCAAAGCCGTGTAATGGCGCTGTGACTTTATCGTCAAAATCATAGAAGGTATTTAAACGGTCGACCTGCAACTGGCTTAGCGGCATAGAGATGGCTAAATCGGGATCATTCAGTTTATGGCTTATCTTCTGTTGCAACTGTTTGATTAAATAACTTTGATACACCTTTGAAAAGCCATTTTCCAAGCGTTTAGCACAGGCTGACAATTGCAGCGGCGCAGAGACAACCACAGCGCGGGCTAATAAACTATCATCCTGATATTCGCCTTGATACTTAGTCAGCACATTGCCGCCTAAACTGTAACCTACGGCTAATAAGGGCGATTGCGGATACGCGCTTTTCAGTGTCGATAGACTAAACTGTAAATCGTCCGTATCGCCACTGTGATAACTGCGGGCGAGGCGATTGGCCTCACCCGAACAACTTCTGTGATGATGCACGACGGCAGCGAGTTGCTGTTCCTTACAGGCTTGCAGTATCCGCCGCGCATAATGGGATTGAGCACTTCCTTCTAAGCCGTGGATGATCACCACGATCGGTTTGCCAGACTGTGGAACATCCTGCCAATCTAAATCGATAAAATCGCCATCGGGTAACTCTAAGCGCTGCCGCTGTAATGCTGGTTTGGCCACTTTAGTGAATACGGGTAAAATCGTTTGTATATGGGGGCTCTTGGCCCACCAAGGTGGCATAAAGGAATTTGGCATAGATGTTTATCTTGGTATCGGCTATTGCTGAAAATTAAAACGTGTGTTTAATTTATACCCAAACCAACTCAAAATGCTGAAATTCGTATTTTGAGGTCGCTTGGGTATAAACTCGCGGCCATTGTAGCACAATTGTTTTTTATGCTGATATTTAGGCCGACATTTAGGTTGATAATTAGGAGATAGAGATGAAGCGACGAACCTTTATTATGGGCGCGTTTGCCGGTACGGCGGCGTTAGCCTTAGGGGTTAATCTCTATTCTCCTGAGTTTAGTTTGCCCGAGGATAGCGAAGGCAAAGATTATCGTTTGTTGTTTAGCGTGCTTTTGCCTGTGATGCTCGACGGCGCCTTGCCTGATGTGGCCATTCATAAGTTAGCGGCGCAAAACCGCACTTTAGATGCCATCAAACAGTCGATTGCTGTGTTACCCGATGAGCAGCAGACCGAATTGTTTGAGCTGCTCGATATGCTCGAAAATCGTCTTGGTTTACTGGTACTCACCTCGAGCATGACGCCGCTATTGATGCGCTCTCCCGCCGAGTTAACTGATATGTTAGAAACCTGGCGGCACAGTTATTTTGCTTTGTTACAAACGGCTTATCTCGGATTGCGGGAATTAGTGATGGCAAGTTACTACGCTTGTCCTGAGCACTGGAGCCGCCTGCATTATGCCAAGCCTGAACTGTTCAAATAGCGAGTCCATTTTTAACCTAATCAAACGCCGAATAATAAGCATCTTACCCGCGACAGTGGAGCACTCAAGTTGGCAATCATAGATCCTATAGTGAATGGTTTAAACTCTGGTTGGTTGCACACTGATGCGAGCCAATTGCAAGAAAACCAGCAGTTTGAAGCCGATGTGATTATTGTCGGTACAGGTGCTGGCGGCGGTGTGGCGGCTGAAATCCTCACCCAAGCAGGGCTGAGCGTGATCATGATTGAGGCGGGACCGCTAAAATCCTCCAGCGATTTTAATATGGAAGAGCGAGTTGCTTATCCCAACTTGTATCAACAAGCTGCGGCGATGAAAACCGCCGACAAGGCGATTGGAATTTTTCAGGGCCGCGCAGTCGGTGGCTCAACCACAGTTAACTGGACCACTTCAATCCGCACTCCGACCGAGGCGTTAGCTTTTTGGGCGCAACATAAATCGGTTGCTGGGCTTAATCGCGAGAGTTTAGATCCTTGGTTTGAGCAAATGGAACAACGGCTCAACATTCATGAATGGAATTATGAGCCTAATCGCAATAATGCCGCCCTGAAGCAAGGTTGTATCAATCTTGGCTGGGAATACACTGTGATTAAACGCAATGTGGCGGGTTGCTGGAATACTGGCTATTGCGGCATGGGTTGTCCGGTCAATGCGAAGCAATCTATGTTAGTCACTACTATTCCCGCGGCACTTGAGAAAGGCGCGCAGCTGATCAGTCGCGCTAAAGTGACTAAGATTGAGCACCATAATGGCCAAGTGTTTGCGTTAAAGGCGCAGGCGTTGGATGTGAATTTACGACCCACTGACGTTGAGCTGTTATTTAAGGCTAAACATTATATCTTGAGTGCGGGTGCTATCCATACACCGACGATTTTGATGCGTTCGCAAGTGCCCGATCCCCACCAACTTTTGGGTAAACGCACCTTTTTACATCCTACTTTGTTATCCGGCGGCGTATTTGCCGATTCGATCAATGGCCATAGCGGTGCGCCGCAATCTATCTATTCCGATGAGTTTGTGTGGAACAATGGCGCCGATGGTGAGTTGGGTTATAAACTCGAAGTGCCGCCGGTGCATCCGATTTTAATCGCCTCTAAAACTTTAGGTTATGGTACGAGTCATGCTGAGTTAATGTCACAATTCAATCAGTTACAAGTAACTATCGCTTTGATCCGCGATGGCTATCATCCCGACAGTCAAGGCGGTGAAGTACACTTAACGGATAAGGGCTTTGCTTTAGATTATCCGTTGACCGATGCTTTTTGGCGGGCCGCGAGACGCGCTTTTGCTAGTATGGCGGAGTTACAATTCTCGGCGGGCGCCTTAAAAGTGTTGCCGATCAGCGATGGCATGCCTTACTTGTCCTCGTGGAAAGACGCCAAAGAGAGCATTGCGCAGATGTCACTCGCGCCACTGCGCACTATCGTTGCATCGGCGCATGTGATGGGCGGTTGTCCCTTCGGCGAAGATGAAAAGCTTTCTATGGTGAACAGTTATGGTCAGTCGCACTATTTAGAAAACTTGTCTGTAATGGACGGTTCTATCTTTCCGACCAGCCTTGGTGCTAACCCGCAGCTGTCGATTTATGGCATCACGGCACGTAATGCCACCGCACTCGCACAGAAGCTCACTGACGGTAAAGGGTGATGTTATCTTATCAAAATGCAGCTTAGCTTGATAAAGCTTGATGGGGTGTGAATGTCTGAAAACATATTACGGGAAGGTGGTTGCTTATGCGGGGCGATTCGTTATCAGATTGAAGGTGAACCCTTTGATGCGGATTATTGCCACTGCCGTTCGTGCCAAAAAAGCACGGGCTCTGCATTTGGGGCTTGGATGGATTTTAAACTCAGCCAAGTGATTTGGCTTAAAGGTCAGGTGACTGAGTTCGCATCGTCCGAGTTTATTCGCCGTGGATTTTGTGACCAATGCGGTACATCGTTAACTTACCGGCATACTCAATATCCTGATTATTCGACCTTGAGCATAGCGAGTCTGGACGATGCTAACCAAGTTCAGCCTAAGTACCATATTTATACTGAGAGTCAGCTGAACTGGTTGGTGATTAAGGATGACTGTGAACGCTATCCGCAAGCACGAAGCCGTTAGCGGATCAGATGATCACTGCGTTGATTTGATCGAGCTAACTTGGCGGTGCTTGATTTAACGTGATTTGTTTGGGGGAGATCAGGGCGCAATGAGGCCGATTTCGTTGGCGTCAATGTCACTGAGTCCAAACAGGCTTAAGTAGCTCACTAGATTTGTCGCTTGGCCGCTTGGGCTGAGTTCATTGAGTTTATTCAAGATGGTTCGTTGCGCTTTACGTTCCATCATCAGCTCAACGGCGAGCATCTGCTGATACTCTTGTTCATTCAGGCTGGACTTAGCGAGTTTACGTAATTTGCGATAGGGCATGAGAAACCTTTCATCCCATTCACCCACAGCATTCATCAGCGTTTGCCATTGGTCCGTGCTGTATTGCTGCGGCCCAGACACATCCATAGTGATATCTAAATATTGTGCCAGTAGCAGTAGATTGACGTTCACCTGACAGCTATTTTGCAATTCGAGACAGAGCGCTTTGTTTTGCGCATAGCTCATATCACACCATTGCCAGAGTTGACTGTCGAACTGGGTTAAAACCGCCATACTATTTCCTTGTATTGCCGCTGCTACTGACTTTTATTTAAAAGAACGCTGGAGTTATTGTTGCTCCATGACCTCTTGCTCCATTGCATCTATCTCTTCTTGCAACTCGAGCCATTGCATTTCACTGTCTTCTAAGGTTTGCGTCAAGCTCGTTCGCTCGGTTAATACCGAGGTTAGCTTGGCTTTGTTATCTTGATCATACAATTCGCTATCGGCCAGCAAGTGTTCTAGCTCGGCGAGGCGTTCGCTCAGCTTTTGTTGCTCGGTTTCTAACTTAGTTTGTTTGCGCTTGAGCGGCGATACCTTTTGGCGGATCTCGGCCTCGAGGCGTTTCTGTATCTTCTTATCGGCGGCAGGTTTGATCTCGTCGCTGGTGCTGTTTTGATTCGAGTTGGCTTTCGCCGCATCGAGCAACCATTGGTGATAATCGTCTAAGTCGCCGTCGAAGGCGCGTACTTCACCTTGATCCACCAGATAGTAATCGCTACAGGTTAATCGCAGTAAATGCCTATCATGCGAGACGACAACCATAGCACCTTCAAAGGTTTGCAGTGCCATCGTCAGAGCGTGGCGCATCTCTAAGTCTAAATGGTTGGTGGGTTCATCGAGCAGCAATAGGTTAGGGCGTTGCCAAACTAATAGCGCTAACACTAAACGGGCTTTCTCGCCGCCAGAAAAGGGGCGCACAGGTGAAAGCGCCATATCGCCGTTAAAACCAAAACCGCCTAAGAAGTTACGTAATTCTTGCTCTCTGGCATTGGGCGCCAGACGCACTAAATGCTGCATCGGTGTATCATCGAGGCGCAAAAATTCGATTTGATGCTGGGCAAAGTAGCCAATATTAACGCCAGGATTAGGTTCATACAAACCTGTCATTGGTGATAATTGACCCGATAACAGCTTGATTAATGTCGATTTACCTGCGCCGTTACGGCCCAGCAAACCAATGCGCGCACCCGGTACTAAGTTTAAATGCACCTTGCTAAGGATGGGCTTATCGCCATAGCCGATCGCGACTTGTTCCATTTTAATCAGTGGATTGGGCAGGGCTTCTGGAGCCCGAAACTCCATATAAAAGGGGCTATCGGCTTGAGACGGCAACAACTCAGTCATGCGCTCTAGTGCCTTTAAGCGGCTCTGCGCTTGTTTGGCTTTACTTGCCTTGTAACGGAAACGGTCAACGAAGGACTGCATGTGTGCACGTTCTTTTTGTTGGCGTTCAAAGGCAACCTGTTGTTGCGACATACGTTCGGCACGAATGCGCTCAAAGGCACTGTAATTGCCTTTGTAGAAATTGAGTTTTTGATTTTCAACGTGGACGATTTCATCAACGATTTCATCGATAAAGTCCCTATCATGGCTGATTAAAATCAGCGTGCCTTGATAGGACTTAATCCAACCTTCGAGCCAGTACATGGTATCTAAGTCTAAGTGGTTGGTGGGTTCATCGAGGAGCAATAAGTCAGAGCGGCACAGTAGCGCTTGGGCTAAGTTTAGGCGCATACGCCAACCACCCGAAAAGCTTTTCACTGGATTGCTTTGCTCGGCTTCACTAAAGCCCAGACCCGCTAACAATGAACCCGCGCGCGAATGAATCGCATAACCACCGATAGCGTCGATTTTGCCGTGTAACAGCGCGATGGCATTGCCGTCGTTCTCTTCTTGGGCCTTGTGTAATAGGGCTTCTAATTGGCGATATTCGTTATCGCCATCGATCACATATTCCAGTGCCGAGACGTCGAGCGCAGGGGTTTCTTGGGCCACAGTGGCAATTTGCCAGCCAGAAGGCAGACTAAATTCACCTTTATCTAGGCTTAAGTGACCTAAAATTAATGCGAGCAGTGAGGATTTGCCTGTGCCGTTAGCACCGACTAAACCGACCTTATGGCCGGGATAAATCGTGAGAGAGGTCTCATCTAGCAGGGTTTTGCTGCCACGGATTAATTGCGCTTGGTTGATGCTGATCATTGACTACAACTTGGTTAGAACGTGAATTCGTCAGGGCACAGATAATAGCGTACAACCCAGTTTCAAACCACAGCCTGACCCGATAACTCGGACAATTATTCGACTTTTCAGGACGATCTTCAGCGAATCGCATCACATCGACCTAAGGCCTCATACTTTCAGGTAACACTGGCATTCAATCATCAGTGTGGCAAAATAGCGCCAATTTCTTCGGCCGAGTCCCTTGGCCCTGCTATCTGGTCCTTTATCTATTATGACAAACACTAAAATCAAAAAGCGTTTCGTAGCCGGTGCTAAGTGCCCAAAATGCAGCGCCAAAGACAGCATTTTACTCTACAAACAAAACGGCATCGAAACCGTTGAATGCACAGAGTGTGACTACCGTGAACAGCAAACCGATGAAAAGGTCACTGAAAAAGCCACCGGCGCTGTGATCGGCGTGTTTAAACCGGATTAGGTTGAAGATTTAATTCAATTGGGTTGCTTCGGCTGAGGACGCCTGTCCTATGTCTTATTTTTCCGTTTGTAGCTTTGCGAGTAAAAGGTGCGCAAATCATTAACCACTCGCAATTAGCTCAAGTTCATTGAAACGGTCTGAGTCAGATATCAGAAATGGTAGCCTAAGCATTGGGTACGGTTATGACCGCTTACCTTAAACATCACAAGACTTTTACCATAAAGAATTTACTGCCGGTTTCTGGGTAGGCTGGTTGTATCCACTGCACGCGATAGTTGTGGCGCTCATAAAAGGGCTTAGCTTGAAAATCTAAGGTATCGAGTAGGGCAAATTGGCAGCCGCGTTCTTTTGCTTGGCTTTCTGCGGCTAACAATAAGTGCGTGCCGATACTTTGGTGTCTTAAAGAATCATCGACCCACAGATAATCGATTAACAACCAATTGCCGAAGGTTTTACCGCTGATCCCTGCTAACAGTTTACCTTCGGAGTCCTGTAGTTTGAGTCCGAGATTTTTACGGCTAAGCCCCTGCCATTGGACTTGGTTGAACTCGACAATTTTTTGTTTTACAGCGTCGGCGAACTCGGTTGATTCATCATTAATTAAGCTTAAATTCATCGTCACTTCTCGTTTGATTTTTTATGATGTTAGCTCTGAATATCTAGGCTGATAGGCATTGGTATGCCGCCAAGGATTAGGGTAAACTAGCGCCTTTGTCACTGGCCATAAGTATCGTAATGGAAACTTTTTACAGTCTATATCCTGCGGTTAAACATCTGCATTTTACCTTTATCGCGTTGAGCGTGTTACTGCTTAGCGTGCGCTTTGTCCTGCATCTTCGCCAATCGGCTCTGATGGAGAAGAAGCTGCTCAAGATAGCGCCCCATGTTATCGACACTTTCCTACTGCTGTCGGGCTTAACTTTGTGTTTTATGATCCAGCAATTTCCTTTTGTGGATCCTTGGATGACCGAAAAAATCGGTGCTGTAGTTGCTTACATTGTCCTAGGCGCCATTGCCATAAAAGCGAATAGAAACAAATTGTTCAAAGTGTTTGCTTACTTAGGCGCGATAGGTTGGTTGGTTTATGCTGCTAAATTGGCTCATTTTAAACAAGCGGTATTATTGGGTTAATGGGTAACTACACTCTGCAAGATGGCATTTCATTGCCCGAGTCGGCATTGGATGTAGGTGCGCACCTTGGATTTTCTAAACTTGAAGCCGCTAAATGGGCTTGGTTTGAAATGGCGGGAGCCGTATTAAGTCATTACTTGGTTGATCAACAACAGCGTTTTAATGCGCTGTTGCATTGGTTTTACGAGGATTTAGGTTTTTGTGTTCGTGAGAACTACTTCAGTACAGAGGCGGCTGATTTAGGTACTTGCTTAATTAGTCGCCAAGGTAATAGTACAACGCTGGCGACGGTATTGATGTTGCTGGCAAAGCAGTTAGATCTTGAACTCGACCCCATATTGCTACCTGGCAATACAGTGCTGCGTTGTAAGATTGGCGGTGAAGTGAGTTATTTGGATCCTTTAACGGGCAAGGAACTCACCCGTCACCAGTTGCACGTGTTAGTGCGCGGCGAGTTAGGTAATGCTGCTGAACTTAAGGCAAGTTACTTAAAGCCTGCAACGGTGAAAAAACTGCTGACGCGTATGCTGCATGAGCTTAAGGCGGGTTGCATAGTGTCGCATCAATTTGAGGCAGCGATGGAGTGTTGCAGTCTGCTGTTGCAATGGCATGTTGACGATGTGCATTTGAATCGTGAGCGGGCGTTTATTGCACAGCAGTTGGGTTGTATTAATGTGGCCGCCGCCGATCTGCAGCATTTTGTTGATAATAGTCCTCACGATCCCGTGATCGAGATAGTGAAGATGCAGCTCAAAGAATTAAACGAACACGCCGAGGTTTATCACTAAAGCAGAGCCTTTCGGGGCTCTTCTTATTTATTCAACTTTTATTAACGAATTCAATCCGCAAAAATAATAACACTGGGCAGATGGAAGTTTGACCCAGGGACTTAAAAGTTAAGTCTCTAATAAAAATAATAACTGTATCGACAGGGAGAAATTAGCATGACAAGCACGGCTTTAGTGACGAACGATGCCACGGCGTTAGGAATACTCGCGACAATTCTAGGTTTTGTATTTTATACCAGTAGCAGTAGTCATCCTTTTTGGCAGAAGTTTTATCGTTTTATTCCCGCCCTTTTATTGTGCTATTTCTTGCCATCGTTATTGAATACCTTTGGGGTAATCGATGGTAATACCTCACAACTGTATTTTGTTGCATCCCGTTATTTGCTGCCAGCTTGTTTAGTCTTATTGATTTTAAGTGTTGATTTAAAAGCCATTTTAAGTTTAGGGCCGAAAGCTTTGATCATGTTTTTAACCGGCACTGTCGGTATCGTTATCGGCGGCCCTATCGCCTTGTTGCTGGTGTCGGTTATTGAACCTTCTTTAATTGGGGTCGATGGCCCCGATGCGGTATGGCGTGGTATGACGACCTTAGCGGGGAGCTGGATTGGTGGCGGCGCAAACCAAGCTGCAATGAAAGAAATTTATGACGTGGGCGGTAATATTTTCTCTGTGATGGTGACAGTCGATGTGATAGTCGCCAATATTTGGATGGCAGTGCTGCTGTTTCTTGCCTCAAAAGCGAAAGAGATCGATGCTAAAACCGGTGCAGATACTTCTGCTATTGAAGCGTTAAAAGATAAAGTTGAAAAGTATCACGCTGAAAATGCACGCATTCCTAATCTGCGCGATCTTATGCTGATTGTCGCTGTAGGCTTTGGTATCACAGGTATTGCTCATATCGCCGCTGATTTTCTGGGGCCATTTTTTGAAGTGAACTATCCTTGGACCGCAGATTACAGTTTAACCTCTAAATTTTTCTGGCTAGTGGTGATAGTCACAACGATTGGTTTGGCGATGTCATTCAGCCCAGTGCGTCATTTAGAGGCGGCGGGGGCATCAAAAGTGGCTTCAGCCTTCCTTTACATCTTAGTTGCGACCATTGGTCTACATATGGATGTGAGTAAGGTGCTCGATACGCCATTGTACTTTTTAATTGGTATTGTGTGGATGATCGTTCACGCAAGCTTTATGTTACTGGTGGCTAAGCTGATTAAAGCCCCGTTATTTTATATGGCCGTAGGCAGCCAAGCGAATGTGGGTGGCGCTGCGTCAGCCCCTGTAGTTGCGGCGGCATTTCACCCCGCTTTAGCACCCGTGGGCGTACTGTTAGCCGTATTAGGTTATGCGTTAGGAACCTATATGGCATGGATTTGTGGTCAAATTTTACAGTTAGTTGCGGTATAACCGCCTTAGCTCCTATTCACCGCTGGGAAAGGTTCCAGCATTTTAGAGAGAAGTTGCGATGAGTAATAAAATCATAAACCTAGGTTCAATCGAGATTGCCAACGATAAACCTTTCGTGTTGTTTGGTGGCATGAACGTGCTTGAGTCTCGCGATCTCGCTATGTCGATTGCTGAAACCTACGCCGAAGTGACTCAAAAGCTGGGGATCCCTTATATATTTAAGGCGTCTTTTGATAAGGCGAATCGTTCTTCGATCAACTCTTACCGCGGTCCAGGTATGGAGGAAGGCTTAAAGATTTTTGAAGAGATTAAAAAGACCTTTAATTTACCTTTGATCACCGATGTGCATGAAGTGCATCAGTGTGTGCCAGTGGCAGAAGTAGTTGATATTATTCAGTTACCTGCATTTCTAGCTCGCCAGACAGATTTGGTTGTTGCGATGGCAAAAACTGGCGCTATTATCAATGTGAAAAAGCCACAGTTTTTAGCACCACATGAAATGCGCCATATCATCACTAAGTTTAACGAAGCGGGTAATGACGAGATCATCTTGTGTGAACGTGGTTCAAGCTTTGGATATAACAACTTAGTCGTTGATATGTTGGGCATGGATGAGATGAAGCAATCTGGCTACCCAGTGATTTTTGATGCGACCCATGCGCTGCAGCGCCCTGGTGGTCGTGCAGATTCAGCGGGTGGACGTCGTGCACAGGCGACCGAGTTAGCGCGCAGTGGTATGGCGCTGGGTTTAGCGGGTCTATTCATTGAGGCGCACCCCGATCCTGATAACGCTAAGTGTGATGGCCCATGTGCGCTGCCTTTACATCAGTTAGAAAATTATCTGAAGCAAATGAAAGCGATCGACGATTTGGTGAAATCCTTCGAGCCAATCGATACCAGTAAGTAATCGCAAGCTAAGACTTAATGAATTAGTGACTTAATCCCAAAGCCTCGACTCGTTCGGGGCTTTTGTTTTTCAGTCGAGGAATGTGATTGGTATAGCCCCGTAGCTATCTGAAACATTAATGTTTTATGATGGGCTTTGCCTAACAATCTTGTTTTTATAGCCGACCAGATTCTTTACGGAATACCTTTATGTGGATCTTACTCACTTTGCTGGCGGCATTTATGCAGGCTTGGCGTAATGCGTTTCAAAGCCAGCTGAGTAAAGAAGTGAGTGTTGCGGGCGTGACCTTAGCGCGTTTTATTTGGGCTGGGCCGATTGCCGCCGTGTATTTGGCGAGCTTATATCTTTGGCAGGATGTCGGAATCCCCGATTTTAGCGACCGTTTTATCGGTTTTATTCTCGGAGCATCGGCGATGCAAATTCTCGCGACGGGCTTGATGGTGAAACTGTTCAAGCAACAGAACTTTGCCGTTGGTGCTGGGCTAGCCAAGAGTGAAGCTGTGGTCGCGGCGATCTTAGGCACAGTGTTTTTTGGGACGCATTTATCCCTTTTAGGTTGGTCGGGAGTGTTGTTGGGTGGTGTGGCAATTTTTCTCATGAGTGCCAAACAAGGCCTGCGAAGTCTGTCGCTCAATACGGTATTGATTGGTTTAGCCTGTGGTACTTCGTTTGCGCTGACATCGCTTTGGGTACGAGAAGCGAGTTTATGTTTGAATATTGGTTTCCCCCATAGCGCAGCTTGGGTGTTGCTATTTGTGATAGGCCTACAAACTTTGCTGTTAGTCAGTTATTTGTTGCTTAAGGATAAATTTACGCTGATAGCATTATGGCAACGACCTAAGTTGACTTTACTGACAAGCATCGCCAGTTGTTTAGGTTCTATCGGTTGGTTTAGTGCTATGTCGTTGCAGGCTGTGCCCTATGTTAAAACCTTAGGTCAAGTTGAAGTTTTCTTTATGATCTTGATTGCCACCTTTTGGCTGAAGGAAAAAGTAAAGATAAAAGATATGCTAGGGTTAGTCTTAATCGCTATCGCCGCCATTTTGGTGATGTGGGAATAGACTAAATTAATAGAAGGTATGCTGGTTTTTTAGACTAAAATAGAACTCGATTCAGTGTGTTTATATCAAGCAAACATTCGCTGAGATACAAATATACACACGTCTTGCTCCATAGATTTTGATACCATTTTTAACCGAGCGCAGTGCGAGTTAAGGATATATGCGAAAAAAGTTAGCAAAATTAAATCTGCCATTATGGCAATGGCTGGCAGTCATATTGTTTCCAATTGGAATTGCTGCTGTCGCAAGTTATCTCTCTGCACAGTATTTTGTTGAAGATAAAGTCAAAGGTGTGGGGGCTATTTATGTGAGTCATATTGATACTTTGGTGTCCCATGCTAATGAAATCAGCCATTATGCATTGGCATTGAAGGATTCTGAGTGTCAAGAGTTATACAACTATATGTTGTTCCAACCCTACTTTCGCTCGGCTTTAATATATGATTCACAACATGTTTATTGCTCTTCTAAAACCGGTGATATTGATACTCCCCTGAGCATTGTTAGTGCTACCGAAAATCTTGAAATATCTAACCAGTTTATTATTACGGGCACGCCTTTTATGCCTGAGGTGCCCGCGATAGTGTCATCTAAATGGGACCCTAAATCTAAACACGGCGCTGCTGTCATTATTGAAGGACAATATTTATTAGATTCCTTTGTACAGCCCGATGTGTTTCCTAGCGCAGTTATCAATGTCGCTTTATCCATCAATGGTAAAACGATTCCTGAATCACTCGAGTTTATCAAAAATGAGGTAATGACTTTAGATTCTGAGGATCATCGTTTTTCGGTGTTACTAGAAATGTCACCTGCTTTTTTTAGGCATTTTTTTTGGATATTTTTTGCCATCTCATTACCCTTTAGCATTATTTTGATTACGGGTTCTATCTTGTTTGTGCTCTATTCACGGTTATCTCGTCACTCCCTTGCTGATGATATTCGTAGCGGGATAGAGAACGAAGAGTTCTTTTTGGTTTATCAACCTGTGATCTGTGCTGAGGACGGCAAGGCCAAAGGAGTCGAGGCATTAGTGCGTTGGCAGCACCCACAAATGGGCTTAGTGCGGCCTGATTTGTTTATTCCTATCGCCGAAGAGAGCAAGCTGATTGTTCCATTGACCAATTATATCTTCGAAAAGGCATTAAAAGATTTTGCTAATATGAAGGTTGAATCGGGCTTTAGAGTCGCGTTCAACGTGGCGCCAGAGCATTTTACCCAAGATGATATCGAGTCGAAATTTATTCATCTGCGGGATTCTTTGGATCGTATTGGCGTTAAGCCTTTAATCGAAATCACCGAACGGCAATTATTAACGCCGGATATTTGCCAGCGCATTGAAAGCTTACGCCAGTTGGGGATTTTAGTGGCTATCGATGACTTTGGTACTGGGCAAACAACCTTATCTTTGTTACAAACCATGCCATTGGATTACTTGAAAATCGACAAATGCTTCATCGATACCATAGGGCAGGACTCTGTGACTTCCCACGTGCTCGATACCATTATCGAGCTCTCCCACAAGATGAATTATGTGGTGGTGGCTGAAGGGGTTGAAACCCAGGAGCAGGCGGACTATTTGACCAGTCGCCAAGTCCATTTTTTACAAGGTTATCTCTTTGCTAAGCCGATGAAGCTGGCGGATTTAAAGTTATGGTTAGTCGAACATTTCAAAAAGTAGCATCATGATGTAAGTCAGCCATCAGGGCGCCTTGGTGCCCTTATGGCTATTGAACTGTCTTAACTAAAGGTTCTGGCTCGAGGTTCTGATTAAAGGCTATAACCCGTTTCTTCGTGTTCCGATAAATCTAAGCCGTTAACTTCTTGTTCTGTGCTGACGCGAAGGCCGCCAAGTAGCTTACGGATGATCACAAACAGCAACCAAGTGACCACCGCAGTATAAGTGAATGTCGCTGCAACCCCGATAATCTGTACCCCAAGTTGGTCTATCATAGTGTTGTTCATAGTCGCAAAACCGTAGCCGCTAAAAACGCCTAATTGGGTCGAGCTAAAGACTCCTGCCAAAAGAGTACCAAGAATACCGCCGACACCGTGCACGGGGAAAACGTCTAAGGAGTCATCGATTTTAAGTTTCTGTTTGATATAAACCGTTGAGTAAAAACACACGATTCCACCGAGTAAACCTATGACTAAGGCGCCTGCTGGGCCAACATAACCAGAGGCGGGAGTGATAGTGCCTAAGCCCGCTACCATGCCTGTGACTATGCCAAGGGCGCTGGGTTTACCAAACTTAATCCACTCAATTGCCGCCCATGTCATCGCGCCCATAGAAGCGGCGAGATGAGTGGCTAGAATCGCCATGGCTGCGGTGCCATTAGCGCCGAGCGCACTGCCACCGTTAAAACCGAACCAACCCACCCACAGCATGCCCGCACCTGTGACAGTCATCGTCAGGTTGTGCGGCATAATCGCCGAGTTTAAAAATCCTTTGCGTGGACCTAGCACTTTAGCGGCCACGAGCGCAGCAACCCCTGCGGTGATATGCACCACGGTTCCGCCCGCGAAATCATACAGTCCTAGCTGTGCTAACCAGCCACCGCCCCAAACCCAGTGGGTGATCGGCGCATAAACCAGTAATAACCAAGCACCTGAAAAGATAAGCACAGCTGAAAACTTCATTCGCTCGGCAAAACCACCGATGATTAAGGCTGGCGTTATGATGGCAAAGGTCATTTGAAATAGCATAAACAGCGGCTCGGGAATATCCCCGCTAAGACTATCGCGACCAATACCTGACAGTAGTGCTTTGTCTAAGCCACCGATGAAACTGTTACCTGTGTCGAATGCGAGTGAATAACCTAGCCCGAACCATAAAACTGACACTAGGGCGGCAATAGAGAAGCATTGCATCAATATTGAAAGCACATTTTTACTGCGAACTAAACCGCCGTAAAACAACGCTAATCCTGGCAGGGTCATCAATAACACTAATGCGGATGAGCTTAAGATCCACGCCGTATTTGCAGCGCTAAATTGACCATCATCGGCGACGGCATTCGTCGCCAATATACTGAATAATATCAATAGGTATTTAATACTGAGTCTGAAGCTCACTAGCATCATAGGGCATCAACTCCTTCTTCCGAAGTGCGAATGCGCACCACTTGTTCTAACGAAGTCACAAAGATTTTGCCATCACCCACTTTGCCCGTATGGGCTGCAGCAATAATGGCATCAATAACGGCATCTTCTTGATCGGAATGAATGGCAACTTCGAGTTTAATCTTAGGTAAAAAGTCCACTGCATATTCAGCACCACGATACAATTCCGTATGGCCCTTTTGGCGGCCAAAACCGCGTACTTCAGTGACTGTCATGCCATGGACGCTGAGCAGGGTTAAAGCTTCACGTACATCGTCTAATTTGAATGGTTTAATGATTGCGGTGACCAGTTTCAATTTTCTCTCCAACAAGCTGCAGACTCAATTTATTGGAATAAAGCAGGAATTAGGCCATATAGATAAAGCATTTATTATCATTGCGTTAACATTAAGACGCACCGAAATAGCTTAAAATTTTGGTGCAAAACAGTGCAAAGCAAAGTTAATCTGCCCTGATTTGGTGCGTATTGTTGGTGCAAGGTAAATTTGCTTGACTAGCATGAGTGCAGCAAAAGCCGAGTGAGTATGGCGCTAGGGTAATTCGCGTTTTAATGTGGTAAATAAAAAGTGAGGATTCAGCAAAAAATTAAAAATTATTTAAATTAAACATACTGTTATATTTAGTTTTGTTATGTGAGTTTTCTTGCTTAAGCTTCTAGCTGTTTGATGCGCGCCCAGAGGTCAGCATTAACTGGCGCACTTAAACCGTGCGCTCGTGCACGCTCACAGATATAACCATTAATTTGGTCTATTTCAGTTCGTCTTTGGTGTGCAATATCTTGGTGCATCGATGAGAAATTCCCCGCAGTGAGGCGGATCACCTGATAGACCCTGTCGTGTAACAATTGTTTATCGAGAGGCACGCCCTCGAGTGTGGCAACCGTGACTAACTCGTCGAGAATGCCTTTAATCATGTCACTAAAATCTGGCTCGGCGAGTGTGCCATTAGGACATTGATATAGTGCTGTAAGCGGATTAATCGCGGCATTAACGGCGAGTTTCTGCCATAGACAAGGCACAATGGCATCCACCCATTCACTGTTGGGGATAGCCGCCAGTAAAGCATTGCGATAATGCTCAGTGAGCTCTGTACCTGCAAAATGCCCAAATTGAGTTAGCCCTTGTCCAGTTTGCCTAATTTGCCAACTGGCTTGACGTAACACCCCTTGGGAAGTTGTCCCTAGGCTTAGCCCTCTGTCATCAGCTTGCGCATCAATTAGCGGCGCTAGGGCTAAATGAGGTCCCATTCCATTGTGTAACAACAAAATGTGGCATTGTCTGGGCAGTTGGTTAAGTAAGGGCAAAAGTGCATCGAGCACTTGATAGGCTTTGACGCAGACAATCACGAGGCGGATATTAACGAGCGCATTGGCCGCTAAGATAGGCACAGAATACTGGAGTGCTTGTGTTTTATGTTGATTATCATTGGCCAGCGCTAATGGAGTGACGCTAAGTGTCTGCTGTATAGATGCAATTGAATCGCGGCCGATAAGACCAACACTCATGCCCGCTGTAGTCAGTTGGTGGCAAATAAGCTGCCCAACGGCACCAGCACCTAAAATCGCAATATCCACCACGCGATTTATGTTCACAGCATGAGTCATATCTGTAGCCTTAAGGTATCGGTCATCAGTACCAGTTTGAAGCGCCTGAGTTAATCTTCTCGCAATTGCGCTGCGCGGAAGTATTTGCCATAGGCCCAATTGCAAAAGTAAAACAGTGCAATACCCGAAAAGTCGGCAATAACATCACCCACAGAAGCGCTACGGTAGGGCAAACGTGATTGCACCAACTCAATTAAAATGGCGTAGCTTGCCAGTGTGAGAGATAACCAATACCACTTAGGTTTGAAAGCAAGATAGGTGAGATAGGAGAGGCAAAAAAAGCTCCCAAGATGGCCTACCTTGTCGATATTCGGAATACTTTGCGAATAGGTTGGTCTGGAAAATACCAGATAACTGATCACGACAAAGGCTACGGCTAAAGCCAGCTTAAATAGGGTATTTTTAGTTATCACAAATATGTTTGTATTAGCTTAGAGTGGGGCAATGATAGGAAAATGTGTGGCTAAAGTCACCCATGATTACGCTTTTATTCTAGGCTTTACCTTCAACTTAGGCTTGTGTGTGGGTAAACTAGCTGCATATTAATTTGATATGGGACATAAAAACTATGCCTTCAATGGATATTGTGTCAGAAGTGAATGAAGTTGAACTGCGTAATGCGGTTGATAATACTAAGCGTGAGCTGGCGACACGTTTCGATTTTCGCGGTAAAACGGCTGACGTGGAATATAAGGATCATGTGGTCACGTTAACCGCTGAAGATGACTTCCAATGCCAACAATTAGTGGACATTTTACGTATGCAACTGAGCAAACGTAATGTGGATCCGTCTTCGATGGAAGTCGATGAGAAAGCCATCCACAGCGGTAAAACCTTCTCCCTAAAAGTGAAGTTTAAAGAAGGTATAGAAACCTTAATTGCTAAAAAACTGGTCAAGCTAATTAAAGACAGCAAACTTAAAGTACAAGCGTCTATTCAGGGCGAGAAAGTACGAGTTACAGGTAAAAAACGTGACGATTTACAAGCTGTCATGGCGTTGGCACGTGAGTCTGAGTTAGGCCAGCCTTTCCAATTTGATAACTTTAAAGATTAATCGAGCAGAATTGGTTTAACGTGATGCAGTATCGCGTTTGCCATTTCGTCTTTAAATATAAAAAAGCCCTCACACTAAGGTGTGAGGGCTTTTTTATATTGATGACATAAGTGCTATGAGACCTTAATCCGAGTTTGTTGGTGCACTTTTTGACGAATCATCCATTAATGATGTGCTTGGATGCGGGGCATACTTGTTGACTAAGACAACCAAAAACAACACTGGAAAGCCAATAACACTGGCAGCGACAAAGAAGTTCACATAGCCAAATGCGTCGACATAAGCGCCCGAGAAGCCCGCGATAAATTTAGGGAAAAGCAACATAATCGAAGACAGTAAGGCATATTGCGTTGCACTGTAGCCGTTGCTAGTGAGACTCGAGAGATAGGCAATAAATGCCGCCGTGGCTATCCCAGCGCTGAAGTTATCCACGGAAATAGCAAAGGTTAAAAAGGGCACGTTGTAGCCAATCACTGCCTGCCACGCGAATAGCAGATTGGTTACGGCAACCAGTAAGGCACCGAGGAAAAGGATTTTCATAGTTCCGAAGCGAGCTAACAGAACGCCGCCAAAGGCTGCGCCGACTAAGGTCATGATCAGGCCATAGATTTTACTTAAATAGGCAATTTCTTCCTTAGTGAATCCCATGTCCACATAAAAGACGTTCGCCATAATCCCCATCACAATATCCGAGATCCGGTAGCAAGAAATCAGTAATAAGATGAGGATAGCGCTGCGGCCATAGCGTTTGAAAAAGTCGATAAAGGGTAAAATACTGGCCGTATATACCCAAGATATGCCCGCTGCGATAATTCTAGGATAACGTGCACTTAAGCGTTGTTTTAGCGCTAATTCAGTGGCATCGGCGGCGCGGGTATCGACTTCGGGTTCGCGGCTAAAAAGCGTGGTCAAAATCCCAACAGACATCAATCCTGCCATAATCAGGTAAGAAGTTTGCCATGCCACTAAGTTGTATGCCGTGTTACCGGGTTCAACCCAAGCCGCTATGGTGAGTGCGCCTGCGGTGGCGATAATCATGGCGCTGCGATAGCCCACTTGATAGGCCGCTGCTAGTGCGGCTTGCATCTTTTCTGGGGCTGATTCAATCCGAAAGGCATCAATAACAATATCTTGGGTGGCTGAGGCAAAGGCGACCATTAATGCGAACAGTGCCAAGCGCTCGAGATCTTTGAGAGGGTCACTAAAAGACATGCCTAAGATGGCACCAACCAATAACAACTGAGCGAACAGCATCCAGCTACGGCGGCGGCCTAGAAATCGAGTTAGCAGCGGCAATGAAAGCCGATCGACTAAGGGTGACCAAGCCCATTTAAACGCATAGGCTAAGGCTATCCAGCTGAAATAACCGATTGAAGTGCGATCAACACCAGCTTCACGCAACCAAAAGGATAACGTTGAAAATACCAGCATTAATGGTAGACCAGCAGAAAAACCCAGTAATAACAGGATCAAAACCCGCTTGTGATAATAGACACTGAGGGCATCGAGTGTACGTTGAATAAAACCTGTTGCGGACATAGGCATGAGTCTAAGTGTTTAATCCGCTTAGCTTACGGGTAAGGTGCCATAGGGTTCAAGGGCTAATGGTATTCCTTTTACTTTGGAGTCCCGTTTAGCACTATAAGATGGTTGAATATGGCTCGAGAGTTAACTGCTTGTAGCTAAAAGTTTACCGCTTATCTTTATCGCTAGCATAGATCTTGATAGTAAGGAGAGCGTAATAATGTACACACGAGGAATTGGTTTACGAAATAAAAAAGGCCCTATTACAGGGCCATTTTTTATCGATAGGAATGCTGAACTTAAGGTCTTATCCCGATGCATCCCTGCGGCACTCGGCCTCCTAAACTCAGGTAGTCACAGCAATCATTTACTTGCTTACGCAGATATTGATTACCGCGGATCACACAGTCAGGCCACCTGTTAAAGCTGTGGAGCAAGTGCCAAAACACTTTTTCAGTTTCAGTTTGCGCTTCGCCAGTCGAATTCAGTTGCTGCCATTCTTCTAACGTGTCCCATAAGTAAAGTTGCACTTCATGGAAGTCGAGTTCTTCACTCAAAAACGCTTTTCCATAGAAGGCGAGTTGGGGCGCTTTATTATCGATGAACTCAGTTGCCGTCATCGTTTGCCTCCTTTCTGTTTACTATCACAGTATAGATGCAAAATTAGCGCTTTTGCTCGAAATTATATTTTGATTACTGTTTTGGTAATAATTTGGCTTTTTTCAATATGATAGGGGTAACAGGAACATCGGGCCAATTGAGCTTAGTGTTAGTTCCTGTCTCAACGACAGCCATAGCTTCGAGGACGGTTTTACCTTCAATCACTTCACCAAATACGGCATAACCCCAACGACGTTTAGAGGGATCGAGTTTAGTGTTGTCGGCTACGTTAAAGTAGAACTGACGAGTGGCTGAGTGCGGCTCGTTTTCACGTGCCATGGCGATAGTGCCCATGCTATTTGTTAGGCCATTTCCTGATTCGTTGACTATCGGCTTACCCTCGGGGAGCTCTTCATACTTGGGGGTGAGTCCGCCGCCTTGCACCACAAAGTCACTGATCACGCGGTGAAATATTGTGTTGTCGTATTCGCCTTTAACGACATGAGTTAAAAAGTTATCGACAGTGATTGGTGCACGAGTTCTATCTAGCTCGACCACGATTTTGCCTAAGCTAGTATCAAATTCGACTCTGGGATACAAGGTATCGGCCTGAATGTCGAGTGCGAGGCTATGATGACTCATAAAGATGAGTAAGAGGGCTGATATCCAACGGAGCATATTGATTTCCTTATAATAAACTGACGCTGTTATTTTTGTAGAAACTGATTAAGCTCAGGATCGTTTAGAATCTCGCCGGTAAGTTGGCCGAGCAATTTGTTCATATCCAGTTCTAAGGTTGCAAAATCGGGCGTTAAAGGACCTTTTAAAGTGCCTTTGGCTTTATAGCGTTTAACCAGCTCTTGGGTGGAGTTTTTGGCTTGAACTGCGATTAACACACTGTGTTTTGCCTCATAGCCAAAGGTCTTTTTAGTGATATCCATTTGCAATTCTTCTAATTGAATTTGCACTGAATTAGTTGCGCTTGGGTCGATTTGGTAGCCCGCTTGAGCAAAACCTGCGCGGAATACTTCATCGAGTAACAGTTTAGGCGGTTCGCTCGGGCCAACTAAACGTGTTTTTGTCCCTTCTTCAATAAAACGAGCAACATAATCGACTGTGCGTGTATCTACCGTTTCAAGAGCGATAGGTACAAGTTGCGCCGTTTGTTGGCTGATATTGGGCACTTGAGGGCTGAAAGCCATATGAGTCGGATTTTGGCTGGCACAGCCCGCGAACAGCAGGGGGAAAGTCAAGGTCAGTAATAGCCGTTTCATGGGATCTCTCGTACAAGTAAAAGTGGCTACAGCATACCAGAAATCACTTTTGATGCCACAGAACACCGTGATTCAGTTGAGGTACAGCTTTTATTGCTAATATCTTGTGCTCATTATTCACATCCGTGTTTTCTGTGCATTCACATCATTTATTCGCATAGTTACAAGGCATGGAAGGCAGGTTAAATATGGAAAAAATATCATTCACTTCGTTATTTGTTGGCCTGATGCTGGCGTCAGGCATGATGAGCTCCAATGCGCTCGCGGGCGATTCTGCCCATATACTGGGTGGTAGTTTAGGTTACGGTACCCAAGAGTTTGAAACTAAGAACGGTAAATATGATGCGGGTGACACCTTAACCAGCGACTTATATTACCGCTATATGCTCAACGAGCATTTTGGGTTTGAGGCGGGTTATTTAGCGGGTTCAGGTGGAGTGGCGAGTGCGCTTGTTAGCGTCATCAGTGAGATAAAAGATTTACGTTACCAAGGTGTTAGAACCGCCGCTTACGGTGAGTATGCTTTGTCTCGTGGTAACAGCCTGTATGCCAAATTAGGCGCTGCTTATACTCAAGTCAGCTATGAGATAGATAAACAGGATATGGACTCGGATGATGTCGGTTTTTATGGCGCCGCAGGCTGGCAATATCGATTTAAGTCAGGATTTGGTTTGAATTTGGAATACCAATATATCCCGATGAAAGAGCTTGAATTACAGGGGATCAACTTTGGTATTAGTTACCGATTCTAATCTCTCCTTATCCAACGATTAAAGCGCCTTTAGGCGCTTTAATCGTTTTACAAACAAGGAATTTAAAACATTAAACCGAATATTGACTGGCAACAAAATAACAACATTTTGTCCTTGCACTCTTTTAATGCAATGGGGGACAGGTTAGAGTAAAAATTCGATGTTTAGAATGAGAGAGCATAGATGCTCCCGCGTCTTTTTTGTAAGGCTTAGCCATGTTAACGATAGCAACGCAAATCGCCCCAGATAGCCTGATCAATTCGAAGGGGTTACCCCATTTTGGTCATTTCGATGGCATAGTCAAAACCCTAGGTTTAGCGGACTTTACCTATTTTGATACCATGGATAAACCTGCTTCAGCGTGGGCTAAGCATTTCGATTATAAACAATTTCAGTTTGTCTCTTTGGTCACGCCGCGTTATGTCCTAGGCATCGCGCTTGCCGATATTGCCTACGTCGGCAGTGCTTTTTGTTATTTATACGATATAAAAACCAACACACTCACCCAGCTTGATTGGTTAAAACCTTTGAGGTTTGGCTATCAGATGACGCCATCGCCCGCCGAGGGGCGAAGTAGTATTGGCCGTAAAGGGGCGCAGTTAAGCTTTGAAATTGTAGAGGGCGGTTGGCGGTTAATCATTGATACTAAAAACATTCAAGCCGATGTAACTTTACACTCAGCCCCCTTAAGTTTGCCTATGGCTATGTGTAGTCCTACTGGATACAACGGCTGGACTTACACACAAAAGCATAATGGTTTGACCGTTAAAGGTAGTTTGACTGTGGGTCATGAGCCGCAGCCGCTGAATCAAGCTTTAGCAGGCTATGACTTTTCGGCGGGTTACATGCGCCGTGATACCAGTTGGCGCTGGGCGTCAATTAACGCGCGGATCCATGAGGGCATTATGGGACTTAATTTAGCGGCGGGTGTCAATGAAACTGGGGCTACTGAAAATGTCTTTTGGATTAATGGTGAACGTCATTTACTCGGGCCAGTGCAATTTGAGTTTGATCGCCATGCCACGCTCGGCGCCGAGGTTTGGCGAGTCTACAGTCAAAATGGCCAAGTGGATTTGCAGTTTGCGGCGCGCAATTGTCGCAGTGAAAAGCGTAATTTGCTCTTGCTTAAGAGTAATTTTCGCCAATTCATCGGTCATTTCAGCGGCATGATTACCGATAATCAAGGACACAGTTACCAGATAAATAATGTTCTGGGGCTCGCCGAAGATCACTATGCCCGCTGGTAGCTAACGGCGACTAACGGATCGCAGCTGCCTGCGTTGTGGCGTTGAATGCGGTTTATAGAATGCAGTCAGAATTTTTATAAAAGTAACAATAAAAATAACCATAAAATAAAAATAGAACAGGATGATCTTATATGGATATCGCCTCGCTGATCCAGCACCCAGAATTGTTACTGCTGGTGCTCGCACCTTTGTTTTTCGTGTGTATTTTGCTGGAATGGTACTTTGGCGATAAAAGACAAAGGCTACCGTTAAGTGCACGTTATCGCGGCCAAGAAGTGCTGTGTAATTTCAGCCTCGCGGCCATGCATCAAGGTGCTGATTTACTCACTGGTTTGTTGATCGCTAAGCTGTATTTGGCGATTTTTGGTTGGAAGTTACTCGATATTGAAATGGGCCCATTGAGCTTTATTGCTTTGATGGTCGCGCAGGACTTTTGTTATTACTGGTTCCACAGGGCGAGCCACAGAGTCCGCTGGATGTGGGCGGCTCACGTGGTGCACCATAGCTCTGAGAATATGAATTTTAGCACTGCGTTTCGTCAGAGTTTAATGTATCCCTTTGCAGGCATGTGGGTATTTTGGTTACCGCTGGTGGTCATAGGTTTCGATCCAAACTGGGTGGTGTTTGTGGTATTACTCAATCTGGGATTGCAATTTTTTGTGCATACCCAAGCGATTAAATCACTCGGACCGCTGGAATGGGTCTTCAATACTCCATCACATCACAGGGTGCATCACGGTCGTAATCCCCAATATATAGATAAAAACTATGCGGGTGTGCTGATTATTTGGGACAAGCTGTTTGGTACTTTTGAGCCCGAGGTAGATACTGTGATTTACGGCATAACTAAGCCAGTGAATAGTTTTAATCCCTTTAAAGTGACTTTTAGTGAATGGCGAGACATGTTTGCAGAGGTCACAGCGACAGGGTTGAGTGTTAAACAACGACTGCGTATCTTGTTTGCTCCACCTTCCAGCAGTTTAAAAAGCGAGGAATAACAATCCACTGCATTTTCCAAGTTAAATAGCGCAAATGGCTAATAGAGTCTTGAATTTAGCCTTGCTAGCCTATATTCCGTTTTTTGCCACTGTTTTGGTGTAAAAATGTACAATCCCATACTTTGGTGGTACTTTTTGGGGTAAGGAATTTAACTCGGGAGGACTTATCATGATGGATGAACCTCGATTATCCGCGGAGGAGCTTGCTTGTTTTAGCGAACTTTTTTCGCCGACTCGTGTGGGCACTGCCTTGACTAACGATCCCCTGATCAATCATGTGCTCACAGTCACAACTGAAGTGCCGCAAGTTATCGCCTCGATTCTCGGTAAGGCAAAACTCACTCTATTGGCCGAAGTCGGGCCCTATAAACTCTGGTTTCCGCTACTGATGAAAGTGGATGACTTTGGTCAGTTTCAACCCACTTTAGGTGTACCTGAAGTGCTAGATGCCTCGGGAGTGGAGCGCAGTTGGCGGTTAACTCAAGCCGATGATGTGTGGATATTCGACCACGATCAAGGTGAGCAATGGTCTGTTGCCTCGCTATCTAGTTCTGGCATGGCCATTCGTGCTAAATCACAGCAGCAATTTAAACAATTGTTAGGCAGTAAAGATCTGCAATTACAATTGCCCAATGGCGAGACTATGCGCGTCGATATCGAGCCTATTCGTAGCGAGAAAGGTCTGGCTTTCGTTAAGTTTCAGGCCGAAACCGAAGAGCGTGAAGCGTTACGTCAATTCTTATTTAGTCGTCACCGTAGCCAGCACGCTCAGCTCTACCGTGACTTACGTTAGGACCTGCATTGCGACAGTTTTCGGCCTTGTGTTAGTTGACCTGTTATCTAAAAATCTCAGTTCTGCAGCTCAAATGTGAAATCTACGGATTTAAAAACTGTCATTTGCGATTGCAGTGCTTTTCACCGATTGTTACCTGCCAATCTGTCGCCCGATGGATTAGAATGGCGGTGAATTCAACACATCAGAGCGAGCGGTATGCACGTACATATTTTAGGGATTTGTGGAACCTTCATGGGTGGTCTAGCGTTATTGGCTAGGGCCAAAGGGCACAGAGTGACGGGCTCGGATGCCAATGTCTATCCTCCAATGAGCACGCAACTAGAGGACCAAGGCATTGAGCTTATTCAAGGTTTTGATCCTAGCCAGCTGGGTGAAGCAGGGCACTATCCTGACTTAGTTGTCATTGGTAATGCCATGAGCCGGGGTAATCCTTGTGTGGAAGCTGTGTTGAACATTGGCATCCCTTATACTTCTGGCCCGCAGTTTTTAGCCGATCATATTTTGCCTGAGCGTTGGGTGCTGGCAGTGTCTGGCACTCACGGTAAAACCTCGACATCTAGCATGTTAGCCTGGATTTTAGATGATTGTGGTTATGAGCCTGGGTTCTTAATCGGTGGCGTACCGCAAAACTTTGGTGTGTCGGCACGTTTAGGTAAGACCGCTTTCTTTGTGGTTGAGGCCGACGAATACGACAGTGCCTTCTTCGATAAACGTTCGAAATTCGTGCATTATCATCCGCGTACCTTAGTGATCAACAATCTTGAGTTCGATCATGCCGATATTTTTGCCGATCTGGCTGCGATTCAAAAACAGTTTAACCACTTAGTTCGCACCGTTCCTGGTGAAGGCAAGATCATTTGGCCCGCCGATTCCCATGCTGTTAAGCAAACGATTGATATGGGTTGTTGGAGTGAGCAAGAAACCTATCATTTAGCCGAATCGACCAGCGGTTGGTATGGCAAAGCGTTAAGTGATGATTGCCATCGCTTTGAAGTATTTTTTGATGGCGAATCTCAAGGCATTCTCGAATGGGATTTGATTGGTCAACACAATATTGAAAACGCCATGATGGCCATTGCTGCCGCACGCCACGTGGGCGTTAAGCCGAGTGCTGCAATTGAAGCTTTAGCTAAGTTTATGCCACCTAAGCGTCGACTCGAATTACTCGGAACCGTTAACGGTGTGAGCGTATATGACGATTTTGCCCACCATCCGACGGCCATTGCGACCACGTTAAAAGGCATGCGGGCTAAGGTTGGGCAGCGCAAGATTACTGTGGTACTCGAGCCGCGCTCAAATACCATGAAGAGTGGTGTCCATAAAGACACCTTAGCTTTTTCTATGATGCAAGCCGACGAAGCCTTTTTATATCAAGCCGATACCATCGACTGGAATATGAAAGAAGCTATGGAAGCGGCGGTGATCCCTGTGACTGTGTTACATCAAATTGATGATGTGGTCGCGAAAGTCGCAGCAACCGCCAAAGCAGGCGACACCATAGTGGTGATGAGTAACGGTGGTTTTGGTGGGTTACATAAGAAGCTGCTGGCCGCATTAGAACAGGCTTCAACTGTAGAGCAGGTTAGCTAAGATGGCCTACGCAAAGTCGACTAAGGCGATTAGCTTAGCTTGGACGGGCGCCTCGGGTGCTCCCTATGGGCTTAAGTTACTCGAGTGTCTGTTGGTATCGGGATATCAAGTGTTTATGATGATCTCCAGTGCCGCTCGAGTGGTATTGGCGACGGAACACGGCTTACAGTTAAGCGCCAACAGTGACAAAGCCCATGCCCAGCTGTTGGCTTTGCTGCACGAAAAAGGCGTGATTATTGCTGGCGAGTTAGTGGTATTAGGCAAAGATGAGTGGTTTTCACCGCCTGCATCGGGTAGCGCTGCACCTAAACAAATGGTGATTTGTCCTTGCTCAACGGGGACGTTAGCGGCAGTTGCTACCGGAATGAGTAATAATTTACTCGAACGCGCCGCCGATGTGGTGATTAAAGAGCGCGGCCAACTTATCCTAGTACTGAGGGAAACTCCTTTTAGTGCCATACACTTAGAGCATATGTTAAGCCTTTCTCGCCTCGGCGCGACCATTATGCCCGCTGCACCCGGCTTTTATCACAATCCCAAATCGGTAGAAGATCTGGTAGACTTCATGGTCGCTCGAATTCTCGATCATTTGGGCGTTGACCATGCATTAACGAGTCGCTGGGGTTATGACAAACAGTCTAACCGCGACCTCGACAATTGAGACTTATATGAAACACACCACCGAAGTGATGATCTCTGCTGAAGAGATAAGCCAGAAATTGGATCAAATGGCCGAGCTAATCAATGCCCATTATGCCCACAGTGAACGTCTGCTGATGGTAGGCTTGTTAAAAGGCTCTGTGGTCTTTATGGCTGACCTGTGTCGCCGCATTAAAGGCCATGTTGAAATCGATTTTATGTCGGTTTCCAGTTATGGCAATACTATGACCAGCTCACGGGATGTGAAAGTGCTGAAAGATGTGCAATCAGATATCGCCGGTCGCGATGTGCTGATTGTGGAAGACTTGATTGACTCAGGTAATACGTTAAGCAAAGTGCGCGAGATGTTGTTACTGCGGGAGCCTAAGAGCCTTGCACTGTGCACCCTGCTGGATAAACCTGAACGTCGTGAAGTGGATGTGAAGGTCGATTTTATCGGTTTTACTATCCCTGATGAGTTTATCGTAGGTTATGGTATTGATTATGCCGAGCAGTATCGCAATCTACCTTATATCGCCAAAGTCGTACCACTCGATTAAGTGTCCGATACAGTTTAAAACTCCCGCAGCAGGCGGGAGTTTTGCTTTTTGCGGCAATATAAAAAGTATTAATGATTGAATCATTAAAGATTGTCTTTTCAATCAATTAGCTATTTTTTTGCTTTAGTTCTGCAACCCATCATTGTAATTGTGTTTTTTAGCACCATCTTATTACTTTCTAATGTGTAAGGATCGGTACAAATATGGCGAATATTACCCATGCTCTGGTACTCGAAGGGCTTAAAAAAACCTATAAAGGCGGCGTCGAAGCGGTCAAAGGCATCAGCCTCACCGTCAATCAAGGGGATTTCTTTGCCTTGCTAGGCCCCAATGGTGCGGGTAAATCCACCACGATTGGTATTATTAGCTCCTTAGTGCAGAAGAGTTCAGGTACGGTCAAAGTCTTTGATTATGATATTGATAAGCAGCTAGAACACGCCAAGCTCTGCATTGGTTTAGTGCCACAAGAGTTTAACTTCAACCAGTTTGAAACCGTGCTGCAAATTGTGGTGAATCAAGCGGGTTACTATGGTGTGCCAAAACCTATCGCCCTTGAGCGTGCCAAAAAATACTTAAGTCAACTGGATCTGTGGGAAAAGCGCAATAGCCCTTCGCGGGAATTATCCGGCGGCATGAAGCGACGGTTAATGATTGCACGCGCTCTGATGCACGAACCTAAATTATTGATTTTAGATGAACCTACCGCAGGTGTGGATATTGAACTGCGCCGCTCTATGTGGGAGTTTCTCAAACAAATTAACCAGCAGGGCGTGACGATCATCCTGACCACTCATTACCTTGAAGAAGCGGAAATGCTTTGCCGTAATATCGGCATTATCGATAAAGGTATTTTAGTGGAATGCACTAGTATGAAGGCGTTGCTGAGTAAGCTGAATATGGAGACGTTTATTCTCGATCTTCGTCGCGATACAGAAACGGCCCCCGTGCTCGATGGCATGGCTTGTCGCTTAACCGACTCTCATACCTTAGAGGTGGATGTAGCGAAAGAGCATAATCTTAACGATGTCTTTAGCCAATTAAGCGCAGCCAATATTGAAGTGCTATCGATGCGTAACAAGTCTAATCGGTTAGAAGAACTCTTCGTCGAACTCGTGAAGAAAACTCAGGGAGCCTCAGCATGAATCAGCTCTACTTTATTGCCTTTAAAAGTATTTTAAGTAAAGAGATTAATCGTTTTACGCGAATTTGGATCCAGACCTTAGTCCCGCCAGCGATTACCATGACCTTGTATTTTTTGATTTTTGGTAACTTAGTCGGCAGCCGGATTGGAGAAATGGGCGGCGTATCTTATATGGAGTTTATCGCCCCTGGTTTGATCATGATGTCGGTGATCACTAACTCTTACTCGAATGTCGCTAGCTCATTTTACAGTGCCAAGTTTCAACGTAATTTAGAAGAGTTGATGGTGGCACCTGTGCCCCATTATGTGCTGATTGCTGGCTACGTAGGTGGCGGCGTGGCGCGCGGTTTGTGTGTTGGCCTGATAGTGACGTTAGTGGCCATGTTCTTTGTCGACATTAGCTTACATCATGCAGGTTTAGTGGTGATGACAGTGTTTTTAACTTCAGTGTTATTTTCATTGGGTGGCTTAATTAACGCTGTTTTTGCTAAAAGCTTCGACGACATTAGTATCATCCCCACCTTTGTGCTTACCCCATTAACTTACCTTGGCGGCGTATTTTACTCCCTGTCACTCTTGCCCCCATTTTGGCAAGGCGTGTCGGCACTTAACCCTGTGGTCTATATGATCAACGTGTTCCGCTACGGCTTTTTAGGCTTCGCCGATATCAGCGTGCCATTATCCATTGCCATTATGATCGGTTTCTGCGTCGCACTTTGGACCTTAGCGTATTACTTAGTCTCGCGCGGAATCGGCCTGCGTTCCTAGACATATTTCTTTAGAGCTTAATAGAAAAAGGGAGCCATTAAGGCTCCCTATTTACTGTCAACAACTCGTTACTTCATACGACGGCGCATTGCCGCCAGTGGTAACAATAAGGCGGTTAGCCAACCGAGTGAACCTCCTCCATTGTCTGTATTTTTATTTGGTGCAGCAACCGCAGTCACTTCACCAGTATTACTGTTTAATGTGCCATCATTCGCAATAACAGTAAATGTATAGGTTCCCTGCTCTTTTGGGGTAAAGCTAATATTTTTTGCTGCAGGATCAAAAGTCACTGTAGGACCTGATGTCTGTGTCCAAATATAGGTGAGTGCATCGCCATCGACATCTTTAGCATTTGACATGACGGTGATTTTTTGGCCTGTAGGCAAGGTTTCTCCTGTTGGGGCGACAGTTGGTGCATCATTGACATTAGCAACTGTCACAGTCACTTTAGTCGCTTTTGATACGTTGCCATCGGCATCTTCGACGCTGTAAGTGAAGCTATCGGTGCCAAAGAAGTCTTTCTTAGGCTGATAAGTTGCAATGCCAGCTTCACTGATAGTGACAGTACCATTGGCAGGTGCGTCTACTACAGTTGCTTTAGACAATGTACCTACAGGAGCAATATCCAAAACACGCTGTGCACTGGCGGTTATGCCATTGCCTGTGATTGATGCGCGAGCAACTTTTTGATCTGGATTGATATCATTTGCGAGCAAATCAATTTCTATTGAGGTTTCTTCTGTAGCCTCTGCCATATCGCCAGTGCCAAAGGAGAATTCTGTCGCTTTAGCCAGATAGTCGATAGTAACATTACCTGCCGTTGTGTTTTTCAGCGTCAATGTATTACCTGTTACAACCGAATCACCTTCACCATTAAAGTGGTAAGTTGTTCCAATTGTTCCGCCTATATTTTCAGCGCCGATAGTGACGTTTGAAGGCATATTTGGAATATTTATGTAATTGAATACAACCTCTTCAGTATTACCTGTCTTAATCCAAATGCTAAACGTATAAGGTGTATTTGATGTATCACCATAGAGTTGGCCTTTATTCCACTCTAAAGCTAACCATTTAACTCCATCATCATCTGTGAATACACCAACGGCTAAGTCACCACCGCCAGTATCGCCAGCAGATTTATCTGATAAATCAAAATCTGACCAGAAGGGCGCTAAAATGTTATTTGGGTTACTGCCATCAGGTAGCTTTTTGTTCGCAAATGTACCACTTGCACTTCCTCCTCCAACAATCGCTAGACCATTGTCAGACATAGTGATGCTGGTATAGCTAACACCATTGTATTTAAAGCTAGGCACAGTAAAGGTGAATGCTTGTTCATCACAACCTTCTGGACAAGTAATTGGTTTGACCCCTAGACTCACTATGCTTGGGAAACCAGCAGAGCCCTTAGTTGTCGTCATTTTAGGAAGATTAAGTGACCCAACCCAAGTAATGTTGCCTATATCTTCGTTGATTTGTAAACCATTTTGCGTCGCGCCAGCTAAGCTAACTTTTACATCATCTTTCGATGTTAGTTTCGTGCCTTCTGGTGCTTGCGCTGTAATAGTTACTGTACTGTCAAATGAGTTATTGTTAATCACAACTGATATTGGAATCGCATCGGTTGCGTTAAGTTCGGTTTTCTTGCTCATAGTCGAAATCAGTGAGGCATCACTTGACTCTTTAGCTAACACAGCCAAAGGTAAGTGAGCATCTTGCAGTCCTTCGGTGCTGCTTATCATTACATTACCAAAAATCCACTCACCATATTCTGCGAAAGTTGAGTCAACGGTTACAGTAAACGTGGCAGAGGCTCCTGCGGCAAGTTCTAAGCTAGAAGGTGATACTGTTATACCTGTACTATCGGATGAAGTTGATAAGTTCCAAGATGTTTTTGCGTCACTCTTGTTATATACCGTTCGAGTGAAAGTACATGGACCAACACAAGAGTCTGATGCGATGGATGGTTTGTCGAACGTTAATATAGCTTTGGCTGCAGCATCTAAATCCATACGTCCAGCACCCATACCAAATGGTGTGGCTGGTGTTGTTGCATCATCATCTAAAATATCATCAAATTTAGCTGTTGATGTTAAAGCAGTTTTAATATCGTTTGCAGACCAATCTGGATGTAATTGACGCATCATAGCTGCAGCACCTGCTACGTGCGGGCTTGCCATACTGGTGCCAGAGATCATATTAAAGTCTTCACCACCATCATCAGGAGAAAAAGCTGACAGAATGTTGGTACCAGGTGCTGCAATATCCGGTTTAAGAATATTTTGGTTGCCATCAGGACCGCGTGAACTGGTGCTATTTAGGTTATCAGCAAGTTCAGAAACCATGATGCGTTTAGTTTTTGCAACTATCGTACCTGTTGTTGCAGCATCTCCCATGGCTTCAATTACGGCTAAACCTGCATCTTTCGTAATCATGACTGCAGGGAATGGTTCACCAGGCATAGACATAGTCGTTGGTGCACCTGCCGCATTGTTATAAACTACAAGGGCTTTAGCGCCTGCAGCTTTTGCGTTTGTGGCTTTTAATGAGAAGTTACATGTTCCGCGAGAAATCAATGCAATGCCATCTTTGAATGAATCCGCAGCAAAGGCATCACAACCATTGGCATTTTCAGCATCTAAATTAACGGCCGCAATCACTGGAGCGGTAATATCTTCTGAAAGCACTGCATCAGAACTTGGGATAGCAAGTAAATCACCACTACCGGTATTAAAGCTATTAGCGAAAAAACGCCCTGTTGTAGTGTTAGCAACAGTTATTCCTGATTCAATACAAGCAGGGCAGCCGATAGTTTGAGGACCATTACCATCGTTACCGGCAGCGCTAACTACAACAACACCCGCAGCTTCTGCAGCTTCAAACATGGTTTTGTATGGGCTGCTAGCTGGATCACTACCAGCACTTCCCCCCCATGAGTTGTTGATTACATCTGCACCATCATTAACAGCATGCTCTAAGGCTTCCATTAACATGATGTTAGAGCCGGTTCCGCCTGTGCAATCAGGCTTACTGTAAAGAGCCTTGTAGACCATAAGGTAAGCTGCTGGTGCTACGCCAGATAGTTGAACGGGAATATCTTTATAAGTAGTTGATATCTTGTTACCGACAGCGGTACCTGCAACGTGAGTGCCGTGACCACCATAGCTAAGTGGACTCATGTATTCATTAGGACACACAGGTGATGTTGGCTGTGACCAACGCGCAACGATCAGCTTGTTGTTACAGAATGAAGCATCGACAGTCGAGCAGTAGTCATCCGATGGTCGACTACCGCTGGGGGCTGTGAAGCCTGCATCGGTAAACATGGGATTTTCCGGACGAATACCGCCATCAATAATAGCAACTTTCATTCCTTTGCCCGCATTAGCCATGCCGGAAACGGCTTCCCACATAGCCGGGGTATTAATCACTTGGTGTGATGCATCCATGCTAGTTTCATATATAGCCTCTGGGTATACAGCTTTCACTCCAGGCATTTTGGCTATTTTTTCAACACTTAGTCCTTGGCCAACAACTGTTATACCGTTAAAAAGTGTTTGGAAATGACGTTCCACTTTTGCATTTGGCGCAATTTTAGCTAAATTGCTAGCAAAAGCGTTTTGCTCTTTAGCTAGGTGACTTGAATAGCTTTTGACATTAGTAGATTGAATATCTAGTTTTTCTTTTTTCGAATTTAAAGCTGTTGCTGCGAAGTTGCCGATGCCGCCTCTATACTTAGCTAGTGCAGGAGATTCCATCTCAACAATAAAACGTTGTGGAGCATCGAGGTTAGTGGCTGATGTTTGCTGTTTAGTATATTTATCATGCGCGCTTATTTCTGGAGAGTAAGGTTTAAATGTAAATTCACTGTTAGCAATAGCTGCGCTTGAGAGTAGTGCAGCGGAGATAGCGATCGATAGTTTTGTCTTCACAACTTCTTCCTTGTCAATTAATGCTTTCAGCACTTTATTAAACGTGCCCGTAGCTGAATTGTTATAGTTTTTGCTGCACTCTTTGGTGTCAGCAATGAAGTTGTAACACAAAAGTATCGTATGGTTAACACTTTTGCGGTAAAAAAGATGTTAATCACACTTTGGTATTTGTTATGTTGTTTGTAGGTGTTTGCTGTTTTTCCTGTTTAAGGTTTAACCGCTCTGACGATTGGGTTTTGTAGGCTGATCAAGGTTTCTGTCGACTGGATTTCATCGATAGATTGAATGCGATTGATGAGCACGTGTTGTAAGCTGTCGATGGATTGGCACATGACCTTGACGAAAATACTGTAGTTGCCTGTGGTGTAATAGGCTTCGACGACTTCTTCGAGAGCGTTGAGTTTGGCGATAGCTGCGGGGTAATCGCCAGCACTTTTAAGGTTGATACCGATAAAACAGCAAACGTCATAGCCTAGGGCTTTAGGGTTTACCGTGATCTGCGCACCTGTAATGATCCCCGCTTGCTTCATTTTTTCTACCCGAACATGGATAGTGCCGGCGCTAACGCTAAAGCGTTTAGCGAGTTCGGCAAAGGGTGTGCGGGCATCCTGCATTAGGGCTTCGAGGATATGATTATCGAGTTGATCGCGCTGAAATGCGGTATCCATAAATAAACTCTCTATAACGTAGTGAATTGTCATAAAGTTACGTTTTTTTATGGGGAATTGCTACCGATTTTGCCCGTATTATTTGATTTTAGTGATCATTGTTCGCCCAAAGGCTCACAAAAAGGGACTTTTGTGCTAAAAGTCATACTGACACCTGAGTAGGGATGTTTGATGGTGAGCTCTGCTGCATGTAGTAATAGTCGAGGCGCTAAGGATTTTGCCAGTGAGTCGGCATAAAAACCATCACCTAAGATCGGATGTCCTAGCGCCATCATATGCACCCGTAATTGGTGTGAGCGGCCTGTGATTGGCGTCAGTTTAACCAGCGTTGAGCGTTTGGCGCGGCTCATTACTTGGTAGTGAGTCAAAGACGGTTTGCCAACAAGATGATCGACTTTCTGTTTAGGGCGATTTGGCCAGTCGCAGATCAGTGGATAATCAACGCTGCCAGTGTCATTTTTGACATGGCCTGCAACCCTTGCATAATAGGTTTTGCTGGTTTCTCTATCGTGGAACTGACGTTTTAATTCCCGCTCGGCGCTACGAATAAGGGCGACAACGATCACGCCAGAAGTCGCCATATCGAGGCGATGGACGATTTGGCAATGGGGATGCTCAGCTTTTACTCGAGCATAGACACTGTCGTAATGGGCGGGGTCGCGACCGGGCACAGACAACAATCCTGAAGGTTTGTTGATGACGATAATGTCTTTATCTTGATAAAGAATATCGAGCCAAGGAGTGGTCGGTGGTTGGTAAATAAAATCAGTCATAAATAGTGCCTATTCGTCAATGCGGGGCAAAGATACTCTGCTCGGCTTGAGGGTGCAAGTGTGAGGCCCAAAGATCGGTTGTGCTATTATCCTCGCTGACAAAAGTAAAGCGGATTAGTTGATGATTTGCTGATAGAGCTGTATTTGAGTTTTTGTTATACTCCTGTCCTTTTCGTTAATGATCATTTTGAGTCTGTGAAGCCATGAGCCAGCCAGAGATATACACTCCCGAGAATCTTTCTCACGTCCATAACCGTCTTGAGTTATTGGCGCCTGCAAAAAATGCTGACTACGGTATCGAAGCCATACGCCATGGTGCCGATGCGGTATACATAGGTGGTCCTGCATTTGGTGCGCGGGCAACGGCGGGTAACAGTGTTGAAGATATCGCGCGCCTGTGCACTTATGCTCATCAATATCATGCTCAGGTATTCGTCGCCCTCAATACCATTTTGATGGATAACGAACTGGCCGACGCCGAAAAACTCATTTGGCAATTGTACGAAGCGGGAGCTGATGCGCTGATTGTGCAGGATATGGGCGTATTGCAGCTCAATTTGCCGCCGATTGCCCTGCATGCCAGTACCCAAATGGATAACCGCAGTCCAGAAAAAGTGGCGTTTTTAGAGCAAGTTGGTTTTTCTCAGGTGGTGCTTGCCCGTGAATTGGGCTTAAGCCAAATCCGTGATGTCGCCGCGCATACTAATATGCAACTCGAATTCTTTATCCACGGTGCTTTGTGCGTGGCTTACAGTGGTTTGTGTAACTTGAGTCATTCCTTTAGTAACCGCAGTGCTAACCGCGGTGAATGCTCGCAAATGTGCCGCCTGCCAGGGAATCTTAAAACCCGTCAAGGGGATGTATTAGCGCAGAATGAACACTTATTGTCTTTAAAAGACAACAACCAAACCGAAAACCTTGAGGCGCTAATCGATGCGGGCATTCGCTCGTTTAAGATTGAAGGTCGCTTAAAAGATTTAAGTTACGTTAAAAACGTCACTGCGCATTATCGCCAAAAGTTGGATGCGATTATGGCGCGTCGCCCTGAGTTTAAGGCTTCGTCCCACGGCCGCTGCGAACATAGTTTTACCCCGGATCCTGAAAAGACCTTTAACCGTGGCAGCACAGATTACTTTGTTAACGAACGTAGCCAAGGAATTAAAGATTTCCGCTCGCCCAAATACATAGGCGAAGAAGTCGGTAAAGTGGTCAGCATAGGTAAATACTTTATCCAAGTGAGCTCTAGCCATGAGTTTAATAACGGCGATGGCTTAGCGTTTTTCCCCGCGAATTTTGCTATGGCAAAACAATCCGATGACAAGCTGCAAGGCCTGCGGGTTAACCGTGCCGAAGGGTTAAAACTGCATATATTGCAGGTGCCAAAGGATTTAAAGGTCGGCATGACTTTATATCGTAACCATAACCAAGCCTTCGAAGCCCTGCTATCGAAAGAATCTTCTAAGCGGATTATCGGCGTCGATTTACGGTTGAGTGACACCCAAGACGGACTCGCACTGACATTGACCGATATCTATGGCCTAACCGCCACAGTGAATTTAGTGGTCGAGAAGACACCTGCGACTGATGTCGATAAGACCTTACAAAATACCCGTACTCAGCTGGGTAAGCTCGGCAGTACCGACTTTGTTGCCCGTAGCATCAGTATCGATACGGCCCAAGCTTGGTTCTTGCCTGCATCAGTGCTCAATGGTCTGCGCCGTGATGGTGTGGCCGCTCTAGAGGCTGCTCGTGTGCAAGGTTATGTGCGTCCATTGCCGTGGAAGCATAACCAAGATGCAGTCTATCCCGTCAAGCATTTGAGTTACTTAGGTAATGTTGCTAACGAAAAAGCTAAGGATTTTTATCAACGCCACGGCGTGATTGAAATTCAAGATACCTATGAGAAAAATGGTGTTACCGAAGATGTGCCATTGATGATCACTAAGCATTGCCTACGCTTTAACTTCAATCTGTGTCCGAAAGAAGTGCCGGGGATCAAGGCCGATCCTATGGTGCTTGAAATCGGCAATGATGTACTCAAGTTAGTCTTTGACTGTCCTAAATGCGAAATGATGGTGGTCGGCGAAAACCGTCAAGTGCGAGGCCAGAAGCACCTTTAATATTTGTCATTAGGAGCATTGCAGAGTGTAATGCTCCTCACACCCATTCAGCCTGCATCCGCGCGCTTAATTTGCCTACCTATATCTATGTTGCCCTCACCATTGCCACTCTCATATTTTCATCAAAGCCTTATATTGCACATGCGGTAATGAGCAGATATCTTATTGAAAATAATATCAATAATAAGGGATGTTAAAATGGGATTGTTAGACGGTTTACTCGGTAATGCTGCTGAGGTTGATTTACAGGAATTAGCCGAGGAATTAAGGCCTATCATGGGCATTCAAGAAGAATTAAAACTCGCCTACAAAGTGATCCGTGATTTGTTTATTTTCACCAATAAACGCCTGATCTTAATTGATAAGCAGGGACTTACAGGCAAGAAGGTTACTTACCATTCAATACCTTATAAATCCATTACCCATTTTGAAGTGGAAACGACAGGGCATTTTGATATGGATGCCGAGCTTAAAATTTGGATTTCAGGCCAGAGCGAACCTTTAGTCAAAGAGCTCAAGCGTGGCACGGATGTCGTGGGTATTCAAAAGACTATTGCCACTTTTGCACTTTAATTTTAGTGCAGCGGCTTAAGTTTTAGTGCTATCAAGCTTGGAATTGTTATCGCAAGCTGACGGTTAATGTGAGTAAGGTAAGCCAAGTTTTATCTGGGCTTACCTATCCTCGCTATCGAGTGTGATTCAAATCTGCTTGATTAATTTAACACTATCCTACTTGTGCTAGTGGAGTGCTCTATCGGTTCGCCCGCCATAGTATAGGTTTCGGAAAGCTTGAGTTTGCCTTGCTCATCGTATTGATTGTGGATGCCGACCCAGAATTGCTCCTGTCCCTGAATTTGTAAATTACCTTCTTCGGCAATCTGGCGATTGGGATGATAGCGTTTCATTGCATAAAGCTTGCTTTCATTATCAAATTTTAAGTGATAAGCCAATATGGGTTCTTCGGTGTGAGCGGCGACATCTGCTATTGTTTTATCTTCTCGCTGTTTTGTCGTGGTATTGCCATTGGGTGCGTGATACTTCTGACGAGATAAATATGCGTTATTGCTACTATTGCTAGCATGATGTTCGCTGTTATCCGAACGGTTATTTGGTCTGTTACTTTGCCCATCAGCATCGTCTTCATCATAGTCATAACTAGGATTTTCTGGGCTATCCCATTCAGGTTCTTCATCTTCCTGAGTTGCTATATTTTCATGAAAATCAAAGTAGTGACGGCTTTCTATCAGTTGGCCTTGTTCATCTAGCCAGGCTTCGCGGTACACTTGTCCTTGGGGCGTAAAACGTTGCCAATGGCCGATATCGAGGTAACGACCATTAGTAATTTGGATTGTGCCAGTTTCTAAAATTAAACCTTGAGGGGACAAGGATTTAGAGCTAAATAAATCCCCTTGCGTACGGGTGAGTAACCAGCGAATGGCGCCATCTTCATAGTATTCGATGCGAGTATCGGCAATACCTTCTTGATAGTATTCCCTTTGATTATTATCAAGATTATAGCCGCAGCGGGTATTCGAGTGACTCTGATAGGATTCGAGGATCCCTTTGTTATTATAAAAGCTGGACTCTTTGAGGTAGCCTTGGCCATCACGAACTTCATATTCAGAAATTGTACGTATCGTGCCATCTTCATAAAACCAGCGAGCAGTGCCATCACGGTTGCCCTGTGTGTGCGGTAAGTACATCTGAATTTGCTGGTTTTCGTGGTATTCAATAAAAGGGGCTACCGAGAGGTTATTTTTATATTGGCCTTCGGCCGAAAGCACGCCACTTTTATAATAGCTTCTAAATAGACCTTCCCTGAGTCCCTTTTCAAGATAGATCTCAAGGGCGAGTTGACCATTGTCATGATACCAAAGGGCCATGCCTTGTTCTTTACCATTCTCAAAATAGATTTTTTCTTCAAGTTGACCATTGGGATACCATTTTACATGTTCGCCATGTAATTGGCCTTCGGTATTGAAGGGTTCACGCCATGCAGGCTTACCTGTGTCGTAAAACTCTTCAATGACTTTGCCCGTCACATCATTAAACACTTTTTGTTTAATCGCTCCATTGGGATGATACCAAACGGCTTCATATTCATAGCCTTGGTTGTAATATCTTTCAGCTTCTAGTGAACCATCAGGGTAATATTGTTTTTCAATTCCGTGGATAACATCTTGCACTAAGGGCCGGATCAGCTGTATTTGTCCAGATTCATAGTGGCGAGTTAACGTATTGATATAATAGCCATTGCTATCTTGTTCGGCGGTTTCTTTAAGCTGACCATTGCCATAAAAGTATTGAATAAATTGACCTTGGGGATGGCGATCGTCTATTTGATTGATCTTGCCCTCATGGTCGTACCACGTTTGTGTTCCAAGTTGCTGATCATTAATAAAGTTGCCTTCAAATAACAGGGTACCTAGGGCATTGAATTGACGGGTCACGCCATTACGTTCGCCAAAATAGTTTGAATCGACGGCTTGGGTAAGTCCTGGGCTTTGGGTGATGATTCTAAGTATACCCGCACCATCTTCAGTATTGAGTTGGTGAAAAGTGCGGTGCAGTTGGCCTGTTAGGCTGGCGTAATCTTGAATATCGCCTTGCACTATATTGTCTGCATCGAGGGTAAAGTGGCTTATCAATAATGCATCGAGATTGTTAAGCTCAACTTGCCACAACGCCTTTATTTGGCTGTTCTTTTTGGGGGTGATACTGCACACTTTTACCTTGTCGAGCCAAAAGTGCTGCTCGGGGAAAGGGAATTGATTGCTGATTTCGAGGCGGTCGAATTCGGTATGGTGGAAGTCGCAGCATTCATTGGCGTTTTCCCAGCCCAAGAGTTCTATGACTTGGGGCGTATCGTAGTGATAGAGAGTTAAGCCGTGGTCGGCATTTTCTTCGCAAGAAGTCGCGTCTGCCTTTGTCGCATGAATTTTTAAGCTGAAATGACGCTGGAATAGCGGCGCAGCAACTGACGGCTCCTGCGTTAAATCTTGTTCTTGGCTGAGTGTTTGTGATTCAGTTTGAAGATGAATGTCTTTTGGAACGCGGCTAGTTTGGTTTGAGGGAAATAACTTGGCTTTGAGTGCGCGAAACAACGACATTGGGGGAAATCTCCATATCCATATGTAAAACAATAAGCTTATCTGAGGGATACTCATGGCAATTGAGTATTTCTGTGCGCATATCATAGCGGTTTATGGATTAGTTTCTCAATGCTTGATTGCTCCAAATACCGTTTAATCAGAGTGGCACATTAATAAAAGCAGAGGAATAAAGACAAAATGCTTGATAACTTTTTTGCAAAATTTCCCACAGATTTATCGGTGGAAGTGTTTGAAAAACTGGCGGGCAATAACACTGTGACCATTGAGCGCATCGTTTCCAATGGGCAATCTACGCCCGAAGGTCAATGGTACGATCAAACTCAACATGAATGGGTGATGCTGCTCAAAGGCGAGGCGACGCTTGAATTTGAACAAGGTGAACCCGTTACGCTAACCCCTGGAGATTACTTAACGATTCCGCCCCATCAAAAACATCGAGTCGCTTCGACTTCTATAAGTTCAGAAACCCTATGGCTCGCGGTATTTTACGATTAATTAAGGCTATAGGTTAACGATTCTGCCATAGCCAACTGGGCGTATTGAGTAAGTCTTGGCCTTGGATCTGCGTTTGGCCTAAGGTTTTGTCTAAGGCTAAGGTATTGCAGTGTTCAAATTGACTTAAGGCATTAATAAGCCGATTAGCATGGGAAACCACCCACAACTGGCACTCTTCCGATACCTTAGCGATTAAGCGTGCAAGCGCAGGTAATAAGTCGGGATGTAGGCTAGTTTCTGGCTCATTTAACACCATAAGCTCTGGCGGTCTTGGGGTCAGTAGGGCGGCGATTAACAGCAAATAGCGCAGGGTGCCATCCGACAATTCACTGGCATTGAGTGGCCTTAATAAGCCATTTTGATGAAATGCGAGTACTAAAATACCGCCCGCTTGGGGTTCAATGCGAACTTTAGCACCGGGAAACGCATCGCTCACCGCATGATCAAAAGCCGTTTTATCACCTATCTCAAAAATGGTTTGAATTGCTGATGCAAGGTCGCGCCCATCGTGGTGCAATACTGGCGTGGCTGTACCTAATTGTGGACGACGGGCTGGCGCTTCTGCATCGGTTCTGAAGTGATCGTAAAAGCGCCATGCGCGGATACTGTCGCGAAGCTTGAGCACTTCAGGGCTGCGCTCTGGATCGGCAAGTTCGGTAAAAATACTGTCGCCGGTTTGCAGGTGTGCGCCTAAGGTTATCCAGCCTTGTCCGTCAGCACTGCGACTCTTCACCATAGGACCACGGCGCTCAACCAATACAGTTGAGGGTCTATACTTAGGCCCGTTCCAAATGGCTTCGCGCTTGATTTGTGGATCTAAGCCAAACAGCGTAGTGGCGTCGGGTTTGGGTAAACCGAGTTCAATAAGATAGCTAAAATCTTCGCCAGCAAATCCAAGCTTTAGGCGTTTTGGCGCTTGCCTGACGGTGGCTTCAATGGCGGTGTCGCCTGCTAGCATATTTTTGGTGGGGTTTTCTGGTCCCGCCCAAAAGCTGGAGTCGAGTCCGCCTTCTTGGGCTAAAGCATTGACAACGCCGCCTTGCGCCGTTTGTGCGAGTAAACGTAGTGCCTTGTATAGATTCGATTTACCACTGCCATTCGCCCCAGTGATCAAATTGAGTTGCCCTAGGGGCAAGACGATTTCACGCAGAGAGCGATAATTGAAAATAGCGAGTGTGGTCAGCATAGAATATCCAAGACTGAAACAAGCTGATAAGCCAGTAAATTTATCGACAAAGTAAATTAAACATGACGATAAAACAATGGCATTTACAGTAGCACTTTGTTGAGCACTCTTTGCCAGTTACCACCCATAAAACGGTCGCGGTCGGTAGATTTAAAGCGCGCCTTGGCTAAGGCATCGTCGATACGGCTCATGCGGTCGATATGATTCAGCTCGGGGATTACTACATGCTTTGGCTCTGCATCAAAACCTAGCACGCCTTTCGCCCTCAGGCTGTACCACCATTCTTGATATTCTTTAATGCCTTTGGCGTTGTCATTGCCGAGTGCCAGTAGGTTTTCTTGGCCTCGGAGCGGGAAGTCATTAGCGATTGCCACGCAGTCCACTCCACCAACACGCATAACGTATTCCAGTTGTCGAATATAATCATCAATCGTGGGCACGGCATTATTGGTAAGCCAGAAACTCATCATAAATACGCCGAATACGCCGCCGCTATCGCCGATGGCGCGGATCACTTCATCGGGAGAACAACGGGCATGGTTTACTATACCGCGCGCTGCGCCGTGGCTTTGCACTATGGGTGATTTAGTGATTTTTGCGACATCTAAAGCGGTTTGAGCGCTGGAGTGACTCACATCGACTAAGATATTGGCATGATTGAGTTTGGCGATAAGCTCGTGCCCGTGGGCCGTGAGTGGTTTATTGAGTCCGCCACTGGCATCATTATCTAAGGCGCCACCGGCAAAGGTATTGCCGTAATGGTGGGTGAGTTGCAGTACGCGTAGCCCTTGTTGATGAAACTCATCTACCCGCGCCCACTGGTTAGCTTCACTGTCTTCTTCGACACAATCTGCGCCTTGGATTTGAAAGTATACCGCAGTGCGCTGGCTGTCGCGGGCACGTTGAATATCTCGCCCCCTCAGACCTTGCAGTAAAATATCGGGATGATCGCTCACCCGTTTAGCGGCCTGCTTAATGCTTTCCATACAAGCTTTATAGGTGCGTTTGTAGTTTTGAGTGCCATCGGCTTGTTCTATGGTCTCAATAGCCGAAATATCGCAAAGATAGGCATCGAGCTTAGCGGCAGTTACATCATTTAAGTCATCGGGAAGGAAGGATAAACCATCGACATATATCCGCCTTTGTTGGGCGGCAAAGCTAGGTAAACTGGCGAGTGGACTTAACAGAGTTGCTGCGCCAAGACCTTTAAGGAGTGTACGACGGTAGTGATTGACTGCCTTGATGGGCATGCTCGGTTCCTATCAATAACGCAAATGTAACTTCTTTATACCTTTTTAGGGCGTAGAAGTCTTTGATTAAATCCCTTTTTTGGCCTTTGCCCCTGAGCAAGAGTTGTGATTATTTGTTGTTGCCGAGTGGTTTCAATTATTGCTTGTCGCAGTAAATGAAAACCCTCGGGTTATGATTATCGAGTGGCTTCAAGCATTGCTTTTGCCAGTGAGTTAAGGCCGTTGGTGCGCGATGGGCTGAGCTGACCTTCTAGGCCCAATTGTTTGAAGTAAGCTATAGGATCAAATGCTTGGATTTCAGCGCGGCTTTTACCATGGCAGGCGCCAAGCAATAATCCAATCAATCCCTTAACGATGCGGGCATCGCTGTCGGCTAAATAATAGTGCCTGCCAGCCTGTTCTAGATGATAAATCCACGCATCACTTTCACAGCCTTTTACTTGAGCGGCCTCGATGCGAAGCTGAGGGCTTAAACTTGGTAAGTCTTTCCCTAACAACATAATTTGGCGATATCTTTCCTGCCAGTTAGGGGCATTGGTAAAACGCGCCAGCAAGGTTTCGGCATCTTGCACTAAATAGTGAAAATCGGCCTCATTTGGCATAGGCATGATTGAATCTGTCATAGGGCTAAATCCTATCTAACTTATTTTGAGCATCGTATGAGTGGCGTAGAGCAGTGGCTAAATGCTGGATTACAGCAGCAAGTCTTTTACCGAGGCTAACGCGGCAATAAAGCGGTCGATATCGTCTTTATTGGTGTAGATACCGATAGAGGCGCGGCAACAGCCCTTAAGATTCAGACTCTGCATTAATGGCATGGCGCAGTGATGGCCGCAGCGCACGGCAATACCTTGTTGATCCAGTAAAATGCCCACATCTTGGTGATGTTCATCGGCAAGATTAAAGGCGACGACGCCGATATTGTCATCAAAGGCGCCGTATAAATGCACTTCACCGAGCGCGCGCAATTGGCTTTGTAAATAGTTAACTAGTTCAGCTTCATAAGCTTGAACCTGCGGAGTGAGCTCGGTTTGTAAAAATGTAATGGCCGCGCCCAAACCTATGACTTCAGCAATCGGCGGTGTGCCCGCTTCTAAGCGATTCGGCAGGTTGCCAAATTCTGTCGCCTCAAAACTCACGCGTTTAATCATCTCGCCGCCAGTTAATAGTGGCGCGAGATTATCTAACGCGTCGAAACGGCCGTAAAGCACACCAACACCAGTGGGACCATACATTTTATGCCCCGAGAAGACGTAAAAATCACAATCGATTTCAGTCACATCCAGCGTTAAATGCGCCACTGCCTGCGCGCCATCAACTAAGGTGATAGCACCTTGTTTTTTCGCTAACTGCACTAGCTGAGCCACGGGATTGACTGTACCTAGGGCGTTGGAAACATGACATAGGGCGACGATTTTAGGCTTTAACTCGAGCAAGGTTTTATAGGCGTTAATATCTAAGCGGCAATCCTGACAGAGCGGGATTGGTTTAATCATTGCCCCTGTGCGTTTCGCCAGTTCCTGCCAAGGCACTATATTGGCGTGGTGAGCGGCGGCGTCGATTAATATCACATCGCCAGCGCTTAATTGGGTAGTCAGCCCAAAGGCGACTAAGTTGATTGATTCTGTGGTGCCGTGGGTAAAAATGATTTCTTCGCGGCGTTTTGCCTTCAAAAATTGTTGCGACTGATCGCGCACGTTTTCATAGCTTAAGGTCGAACGCGCTGATAACTGATGTGCAGCACGGTGTACATTCGCATTGTCGTTAGCGTAAAACTGCGCCATCACATCTAACACCATTTGCGGTTTCTGGCTGGTGGCTGCGGTGTCGAGATAACACAAGGGATAGACATCAAGCAGTTGATTTAACGCTGGGAATTGCGACCGAATCTGAGCATTTAGCTGATATGCCTCAGATGAGCAAAGTGTCACTGTGGTATCAGGCATAGCACTCGCTGAGGCATGGGCTGTTTCAATGTCAGCCATTGTATTCGTCGCTGTGTTAGTCACAGTATTTGGCGTAGGCGATGCAGGTTGAGTCATAGATGAGGCTAAAGGCAATGAAAAAGGCCATGGGATCTTCTGTGATCTGCCATGTGAATGCAAGTTTTAGCGGTTTGTTGAGGCGTTGGTATCGGACAGTGGTATTGAACGCCTAATTTCACCAAGGTCTGTTCAAACTGTTGCCTAATAGATATTTCGCACGCCTTAAACGGTTTTAGACTCTAACGCATCATTGAGCTTAGCTATGATGCGATTTTTCTAATGTTTAAGTTTTTCTTTTAAATTCAGCTAATACTTTACGCTTAATTCATCCACCGAAAGTTAAAACTCCGACTATCCTAAATTGGACGTCCTTCGTTGTCAGTGTTTTGCTGGAGAGTAGTTTTATGGTGAAGCTTTTAAAAGACTTACGGATTAAACATAAGATGATCGCCCTCGTTGGGGTGATGTTAGTGCTGATCTTGATTTTGTCTGGATTTAGTCTGTTGAAGATGCAGCGTGTATCGGAGGAAATTCATGGCATTGCAGAAGAGAATATTCCATTAGTCAGGCTATCGACAGACATCACCATTAAGCAGCTTGAAAGCTCTGTCATTCTAGAAAAAGCGTTTCGTGCCGCGGACATTGAAACCGCATCGAGCCAGCAAATTTTAGTGGCTTTTATTGCGGATGTTATCAAGCACAATGAAGACATTAGCAAGGAGTTACTCTCGACTCAGTCTATGCTCAATGAGGCATTAAAAGAGGCTGAAAATCCGCAATTACATGAAAAAACTCAGCAGTTAAATCAAGAGATTGGCACTATTATTCAACGTTTTGGTAATTATGAAGCCCTGCTTGCCACTGTGATTACTGGAATACAGCAAAAAGAAGAACCTGCAGCCTTGGCTAAGCGGGTTGAATCTTTAGAGATTGCGCAAAACGAATTTAATACTGAGCTGAGGCAATTCGTTGAGCGTTTAGAGCAAATGACCCAAACTGCGGTTTCTGTGACTGAGGAAGAAGAACTCAGGGCGATTTATGGCTTAACGATTATTTCGATAGTGTCTTTAGTCATAGGATTATTGATTGGCATCGCTTGCAGTCAATACATGGTCAAATCTATCAATCGGTTACGTAATTCTGCCGCCATGATGGAAAAGGGCAACTTTAACCAAGAGTTACGTGTCGATTCCAAGGATGAATTAGGCGAACTTACCGTCAGTATGAATCAAATGGCGTGGACCTTAAGTAAAACTGTTGGCCAAGTGATTGCTCGAAGTGAAGAAATTGCCTCTATGGTGACCGAGCTTAATGCGGTGGCCGAGAACAATCGTGAGGCCATGTTGAGGCAGCAAGATAATACCGATCAAGTAGCTGCTTCTATGACCCAAATGGCGGCAACGATCACTGAAGTGGCGAGCAGTGCCGAAACCGCTTCGTACTCAGCGGGACAAGCCGAGCATAAAGTGAAAGAAAGTTGTGAAGTTGTCGATGCGAGCGAAAAAATCTCGAAGCAGTTGGTTGCCAGCGCCCAGTATTCAAATCAACTTATTCAACAGGTTCAGGCAAGTACGGGAAAAATCCTCAACTTTGTTTCAGTGGTCGATGCGATTGCGGGGCAGACGAACTTATTAGCTTTGAATGCATCGATTGAAGCGGCACGGGCGGGAGATCAAGGTCGTGGTTTTGCTGTCGTTGCCGAAGAAGTGCGGGCATTGGCAACGCGCAGTCAAACGGCCACGCAGGAGATCAGCGATCTTATCCAAACACTCGTGAAAGATGCCAAATCCTCAGTCGAATCCTTCGCCAATAACGATAAGCAAATCAGTGAGTCATCACTGCTCGTTAATCAAGCCAAGCAACACTTATTTGAGATTTTAGATGCGTTGACTGAACTGACTCAGGCTAATACTCAAGTCGCGACCGCTAGTGAGGAGCAAGCCGTGACCGCCGAAGATATTAGTGAGCGCATTAATGCGATTCGTGATTCGGGTGAGTTGGTACTCAGCAGCGCTAACGAAACAGCTAAAGCCAGCGAGTCACTGTCTAAGCAGGCGAATTCATTGAGGGAAACGATGCAGCAGTTTAAGGTGCGAGTTGTTTAAATGCATTAGCCCATAATTCAGTGTGCCAACGACTGACAGTGGTTAACTTAACTGCGCCACTTCATCTTAGCTTGAGCCTCATTTGTGCCTTAACTCAATGTGAGGTGTGTATATCCCCAAACAATTTGAAGATGCAGGATTCAAGTTGTTTGGGATATAGGTCTCTCTTGTTATCCGACACACAATTGCCGTAAAAATGATACTGGTTGTGCAGTGACTTGCAACAAACTGTTGTAATATGTAGCGCTAAATAACGACTAAAAATGTGAATTAAATGGGCATGCGTATTCTTTGGCTTCTTGTGTTAACACTGAGCATTCTTCCTAGAACCGCTGCAGCATCAGATATTGCGAGCAGTGTTACTGGAGGAACTAATCGCCTTGCAGACGGCGGTGATTTTGAGCTGGGCATGAGTGTTTACGGGATTAATCAAGTCGATGTTCGGCAAACGGATTCAGGTTCTGCACAGTTGTCGCTGTTAGTCAGTGGCATGTACCAGTACAAAGGGCTGTTTGTTGAGATGATCCATCAATCTCAAGATGGCATTAATTTGGGATTTAATCTGTGGAGCTCAGAGGATTGGTCATTAGAACTGCTATTGGCTAACTTGCAAGGTTCTTGGTCCCGTCCTGATGTGGATCCCAGTACGCTGGATGAAGCTGGCCGCAATGCTTATCTACTATCGGAAGATTCTCTCTATGTTGGTGCCGGTTTTCGTGCCACACGTTATTGGGGCGATAACTATGTTTTTCAGTATAGATTAGTATCTGATTATTATGATGATCAAGGTATTCAAAGTTCTGCTAGATTGGGTAAGTCTTGGCAGGTTCGTAATTGGAATTTTCACGTATTGGGGAGCGTAGGTTACTCATCTGCCACCTTGAATCGCTATCTTTTTGGGATCAGTAAGGAAGAAGCCACTGAACGCTTTCCCGAGTATCGACCGGATAGCTCTTTCAGTTACGGCATGGAGTTAGGGGTTGCCTATCCGCTGAGTGAAAATTTTGTCTTTCGGGCCATGTATCGCTTCAATGTGTTATCCCAAGAAGTGACCGACAGTCCCTTCAATCAAGCGAGTTATACATCGTATTTTAATGCTTCTCTTAGCTATGTGTTTTAGGAGGAGGGCATGAACCGATTTTATCAATTGTTAGCGGTAGTGATGCTGAGCGCGCCTTTTTTGGCTTGGAGTCAGGATGATGCCGTTATTTTTACCGCAACCCCAGAACGCTGCATTGCACTGCATAAAGGGCAAACTTGCTATCAGGATGTATTGTTTCGATGGCAGACACCCGCGAGCGGCGAGTACTGCCTCATACTGACAGACCGTCAGCACCAGTTAACCTGCTGGACTGGCAAAGCTTTGCAAGAATATCAATATAGTTTTGAAGGGGATAAAACGGCGACTTTTAGTCTTATCCGTAATGATGATGTGCAACCGCTCGCGCAAGTTAAAGTGGTCGTGACATGGGTTTATAAGGCCCCTAAACAGAGTCAGTCCGGTTGGAGGTTATTCTAATATGTCAGTTGCAAAGCATATCTTAGTCGTAGAGGACGATACCTCACTGGCAGAGTGGATCAGTGATTATTTACTGGATCACGGTTACGGAGTCACAGTGGCCAGCCAAGGTGATTTTGCCTTAGAGATGATAGCCGATGAGATGCCTGACTTAGTGCTACTCGACGTGATGATGCCCGTTAAGAATGGCTTCGATGTGTGTAAGGAGGCCAGGGCATTTTATACTGGGCCCATTTTATTTATGACGGCTTGCGTTGAGGACGGCGATGAAATCCGCGGGTTAGATGCCGGGGCTGATGATTACCTCACTAAGCCGATTCGACCACAGGTGCTGTTAGCGCGGATAAAGGCCCTGTTACGCCGAGTGAGTGATGAGGAGCAAAAGCAGCAATTAGTGTTTGATTCTTTAGTGTTAAATGCGACGGCAAAGTCAGTCACCATTGATAAACAGCCGCTGGATTTGAATGCCAATGAGTTTGATGTTTTGTGGCTGCTGGCATTGAAGGCGGGCACGATAGTGAGTCGCAATGAATTGGTGGCCCAACTGCGGGGCATTGAATACGATGGCCTAGACCGCTCGGTGGATATTCGCATATCGCGCTTACGCAAGAAGTTGCAGGAAGCGTTGAGTCAGCCCTATAAAGTAAAAACCATTCGTGGCAAGGGATATTTGTTTTGCCGCGATGAGGCCGAGCAAGCTTTATGAAGAAGTTAATGACTTCTCTGGTGCTGGTCGTGCTGGTGGCCATTGCCAGCCTAGGCTGGTCGATAAGTGAGTTTGCAACACTTATTGATCCTGATAATGAAACGCCTAGCCCAGCAACTCACCTCGCGGCATTAAAACTGCTGGGCGGCTCACTGGCGCAAACCTTAGATAACGATCCCGCTCCAAATAATGCGTTTATAGACAACTGGAATCAGCGAAATGCAGATCAATTGTCTTTGGTGAATGAAGCGGATTTTGTCTTACCCTCAGCCCTAAAGACAGAGTTTTATTCAGGGGAATCATTACTGCTGGAGTCCGATGATGGCATCTCTTTGCACTATTTATTGCCTAAAACGGGTCAGGTGCTGAATATCAATACCCAGATAGTGACGCCCGCTGATGTGAGTTTTAACGCGAACAAGCTGTATACCATGCTTTTTTATGGCGGTGTGGTGGTGATTTTATTGGTGTGGGTGTCTCCTTTAATCCGCCAACTGGTTAATCTCAGTAAGGTGACTCAAGCATTTGGTATGGGAGAATTACAGCAGCGAATTGTGGTCAGTAAAGCGTCCTATATAGGCACAATAGAAAGTGAATTCAATCGCATGGCAGATCGCATCCAGCAATTGATCGATGACAATAAATTGCTTAGTCGGGCAGTTTCCCATGATTTAAAAACTCCGATTGCGCGGCTGCGATTTGGTATTGCGGCGTTAGAAGAAACCCAAAGCGAACAACTTAGGGTGAAGTATTTTCAGCGATTGAACCGCGATCTGGACACTATGGAAGAGTTGGTCATGACACTGCTCAGCTATGCCCGTCTCGATGAGGCGAATATCCAACCTGATTGGCAACCTATTGAGCTTAATACTTGGTTGCTGGAAAAGTATCAAGGCCAAGTATACTCAGGGTTTTCAGTGGAACTCATCACCTGCCCAATACCGTTGAACATCAAAACAGATCCTAAGTACTTGTCAATGCAGGTGAATAACTTGCTCAGTAATGCGCTGCGTTTTGGCCGTGCCAATATCCGGCTGATGTTGGCATCGGAAGATGGGATTGCGTGGTTACACGTTGACGATGATGGCCCTGGCATAGATGAACAGGAATCTGCTCAAGTGATTAAACCTTTTGTGCGTGGTCAGCATAGCCGCGGAAATTCCGGTCATGGCATGGGTCTGGCGATTGTCGATAGAATTGGTTGTTGGATGGGTTCGCCATTACGTATTGGCCGTGCTCCTGACTTGGGTGGGGCTCGCATGTCACTAAAATTCAAGGCTGAAGTTTAAAGTTGGGGTTTAATATGATTGGTGTAATGCGAGGTTTGAGTCGTTTTTGTCTGTTTCTTTAACATGAGCTGAAGCGAGCAATGCGGTTAGGCCTGCGTCATCTAATCTGCTGAGTTGATTTAGAGGCAGAGGCAGAATGACTCAACTCACTATACGAATGAGTGCTTAACGAATTGGTGCTAAACAGGGGGGATTTATAAATAAAACGCACCAGCCTTGATACCTAACGAGAATCTAGACTGGTGCATTTTTGATGAGCAATTAACTTTTCACATTGACATTGTTAAGTATGTAATCTGTTTCATAGATGCGGGAACTCGCATTTTCTGGCTTGCTATGTAAACCTGTGACTTCGACCATGACAGAGGTTTCTTGATTCATCGTTGAACTCCCCCACAAGATATCCTTACTCGCGCTCGCTCCTACTCCAAACTGGCCAATTGCATCACGATCGGTTTGTTCGTGAGTAAAAGTGAAGTAGTTATAACCCGCTTGTTTGCATAACTCTGCTGACTTACGCATGACGTACTTTCGGGCCAATGCGCGGTCAGTGTTGGTATTGCCAACAAAGCTTATCTGCCAGCTATCGGGTGCAATCTGTGCGGTTTCAAATCCTTTACCGAAAGACCAAAATTGCTTTTCGGTATCGTAGGAAGTGGCACAAGCTGAAAGCATCAGAGCTAATCCAGCACATAAAAACGTTTTTCTGATAAGTGTCATGGTCTTGTCTCGTCAGGTTGTTTAGAAGCTATAGTTCACGCCAAGGGTAGTCACCCACTGGTTGTTACTGTCTATTAGCGGAGAGTCTGCCATGTTGGCACCTATGTGCGAGTAACCTGTGGCTTGAGTAATATCTAAATGCTTAGTGACTGGAATAACCAAAGCGTAGCCTAGCTTATAGGCAAAGGTGCCGTCGGCTTGATAGGCAGGGCGCTGCGCCGTAGCTTCAGATGACGTCACACCTGTGTAGTAGTTTGCAAAGTCTTTACTGAAGTAGTGCACACCCGCATAAGGCACCAGATCACCGAAGCCTACATTTATTGGATGGTAATAGGTGATATCAGCCTGAAAACCATCATAAATATTGGTGACATCGTGTTGGAATTTAGTTGATAGCGTGCCATTTCCTAAATGAATGTCAGCGTTTAAACCCAGATCACCACTGAATTTGCGATCCTTCATGCCCGTTAAAATATCCGCATCATCGGCATCAAAGCCGGGATTGGCAACGGCAAAGATACTGAAATTAACGGCACTATCGTTCGTGCCTAAAAAGCGGTAGTTGATGCCGGACAGATCGGCGTTGAAGTCTTCACCATGGTAGCCGCCATTGAGGTAGGCACCTGTCTGGTGATCTTGACCCTTATAAAACTGACTACCAGTAGCAACACCTGCGCCAGCAAAGAACTGATCTTGATGACTATAGATATTACCGTTACGAATGTAGGTATTGCTTTCAGCAAGAGCGTGGCTTGACATCAAAACACTTGTGATTACAAAGCAAAGTTTTTTCATTTTTTTATCCTTAAGACATCTGTCTAGTGACTGTGATGCCACTATATTTCACTTCTTAAAAGGACTCTGTATCCGAATGTAACCTAGATAAGGTTTGAAAGGAGGGGAATCTCTTATTAAACGAGGAGGGATTAGGTTTGTAATAAGGTTTTAAGATTATTAATTTTTAAAATTGATAGCATCAAGAGCGTTTCTTGATGCTATTAGGTCATCGAATTAACCAAGTAGCAGACTAATTCCAAACTTTACACTGATTACAAATAGCGACACCGTTATATAGGTCATGCGTTCTTCTACTTTTACAGATACTGCATGGCTGACCGTCAGCATTTTCATCTAAGATTGCAGCATGTTCTACTTGGGGGATTTCCTGCGGAACTACCTCTGAGCCACAATGTTTACACCTTCGGGCTGCGCATTTTATTTCTTCAGCGCATTCTGGGCAGTCACGATAAAGTGATTTATCTTCTTGAACATTTTCATTTGTGTGTGCTTGAGCCTCATTTTTCGTGATTGCAGGCATACAAGCAACGCAAATAATGCCAATCAATGGACTCACAATAAATGAGATGAAGAACCATAAAACGGCTGATCTGTTTTTACTGGAAGCTATAATTGCAGTGACAAAACATAGCATTAGCCAAAAAAGTATATAGAACATGATAAGGTCCATTTAATTAATTGAGGTGTGATTCTACCGCTGAAAAGCCTATAGCATCAGGTGCATTTACCTGATGCCATAGTTCCACTATTTAACCCGATTATCGACTAAGGGCAAGGTAATCTAAATTGATCGGACAGTTGGTTTAATCGCACTAATAGCTCTGGTGATAAGGTGACTTTTAAACTGTCGATGTTTTCTTTCAGTTGATATAAGTCGGTGGCGCCTATGATATTGGAGCCGACAAACTTACGTGAGTTAACAAAAGCTAACGCCATTTGTGAGGGCGTGAGTTTGAACTCGCGGGCCAAATCGACATAGGCTTTTGTCGCCTCCAGAGCCATTTGCGAACCTGTATAGCGGGCGAAACGCTTAAACAAGGTCAGGCGCGCGCCTTCAGGCCATTGGTCGTTGCAATATTTTCCCGTCAAGGCGCCAAAGGCCAGTGGCGAATAGGCCAGTAATGGCAAGTTTTCGCGGTGACTGATTTCGCTCATGCCGACTTCGAAACTGCGATTAAGCAAGTTATAGGGATTTTGCACACTCACAATACGCGGCAAGCCATGTTTTTCGGCGAGTTGCAGGTACTTCATCAAGCCCCAAGGCGTTTCGTTCGACACACCGATATAGCGCACTTTACCTTGGCGGATCACTTCGGCGAGCGCTTCTAGGGTTTCAAGTATCGGTGTTTGATGTTCATGCTCTTGTTGATCGTAAAACAGTTCACCAAAGAAGTTGGTATTACGGTCAGGCCAATGGATTTGATAAAGGTCGATAGTGTCTATTTGGAGGCGTGCTAAAGATGCATCGACCGCTTGGTGGATGTTGTTCCAGTCCAGCGCCATATTTTTGCGAATGTAATCACTTTTACCCCCTGGTGCGGCAATTTTAGTGGCGATCACTAAGTCGTCTCGGTTACCGCGGGCCTTAATATATTGCCCTAGGATACGCTCGGTTTCCCCTTGGGTTCCCGGCTTAGGTGGTACGGGATACATTTCCGCCGTATCGATAAAGTTGATGCCATTGCCTATGGCGTAGTCCAGCTGTGCAAACGCTTCGGCTTGGGTATTTTGTTCGCCCCAAGTCATAGTGCCCAAACAAATTTTACTGACCTCAAGATTAGAATGCGGTATGCGTCTGTATTCCATCTATTTCTCCTACGGAAACTCTCTTAGTTTGAGGCTACCAAGCTTTTGCTGTAAAGCAAAGGTTAAACCATAGGTTGAAATGTTAGTGCGCTAAAAATAGCCTGCAAGTTTAGCCATCCTGCCCCATTTTGAGGCATGCCATTGGTTGAAGTTTGTTCGCTGAGTTGCTCTTTTAACGGTTTTAGCGCTTTACTGCTCTGAAATGGAGATTTTTGCTTATTTTTGTAAACCTTAGGTACTACTAAATCAGTAATGACGTATTTATGAATAAATTGTTATAAAACTACATTTGCAGATTACAGTAAGTAAGGATGTGAATCTGTGTCACAAAATTGCGTAAATTTACGTATCTAACTTACGAATTTGCAGCGGAATGTGACGCCAATATCGGAATCTGCGTTAACAAATCTCTACCCTAAATTTATCTAAAAATTTTTCATGGTTGATATTTGTGATGGCAGATTTTTCAAACCAAATTGTAACGATCAAAAAAGGCCTCGACTTGCCGATTGTTGGTGAGCCGCGACAGGTCATTGAACTCGGTGCTAAGCCATCCCAAGTGGCTGTTCTGGGAGAAGAGTTCGTTGGGCTTAAGCCGACGATGTTGGTCGAAGAGGGTGATTTTGTTCAAAAGGGCCAAGCCCTATTTGAAGACAAAAAAACGCCAGGAGTCTTGTTCACTGCACCCGCTAGTGGCCAAGTCGTAGCGATTAACCGCGGCGAGCGTCGAATTCTACAATCAGTCGTCATTCGTTGCGATGACGGTGAAAACCGCGATGGGCAGATTTCTTTCGATATCCATCAAGACATCGCCGCTCTCCCTCGGCCAACCGTTCAAGACCAGTTGGTGAAGAGTGGTCTATGGACTGCCCTGCGTACTCGGCCTTTCTCGCGCGTGCCTGCGCTCGATAGCACGCCAGCAGGTATTTTCGTCACCGCTATCGATACTAATCCACTGGCCGCTGATCCCCGTTTGATTATCGCCGAGCAAACTGAGGCTTTTAAAGCTGGCTTGCTGGTGTTGAGCCGTTTAACCGAAGGCAAGGTTTACCTGTGCCAGGATAAGGGCGAAGCGATTGTTAAAGAAGCATTACCACAACTTGAGGTGCGCCGTTTTGATGGTGTTCATCCTGCGGGTTTAGTGGGCACTCATATTCACTTTACTTTGCCAGTGAGTTTAGAACGTCAGGTATGGCATATCGGTTATCAAGATGTGATTGCCTATGGCAAGTTATTCCAAACTGGTGAGTTGTATACCGACCGCATCGTCGCCTTAGGTGGCCCGAGCGTGCTGAACCCGCGTTTACTGCGCACTCAGTTGGGCGCTGAGCTAAGTGCCTTAGTGAGTGATGAAATCAAACCTGGCCATAACCGCGTGGTATCGGGATCTGTGTTATCTGGCCATACCGCGGCGGGCGTACATGACTTTTTAGGCCGATTCCACAACCAAGTATCAGTGTTGAGCGAAGATTCGCAGCACCATGTTCTCCCTTGGGTGCGCGGTGGTTCTGACAAATTCTCCATCACTCGTGCCGTAACATCACGTCTGTTTGGTGCGACTAAATTGTTCGAGTTTACGACTCATCAGGGCGGTTCAGCTCGCGCCATGATGGCTTTTGGTCAGTTAGATCGCGTGATGCCCCTGGATATTTTACCCACCTTACTCGTTCGAGACTTAGTGGTGCGTGATACCGACGAGGCGCAAGCCTTAGGTGCATTGGAGTTAGATGAAGAAGATCTGGCGCTGTGTACCTTCGTATGTCCCGGCAAATATGACTTTGGTAAAGAATTACGTGCCTGTCTAGATGTTATTGAGAGGGAAGGTTAATGACCAAACAAGTGAAAAAACCTGATTTACAGGACGCCTCTGATTTACAACAAGAGTACTACGCAACGGGTAAGTCGATGAAGGGCTTTTTGCGCTCACTCGTCATTGCCAATGGTCGTAGCACTAAGGGCCAAGTGCATGTGCGTGACGCGATTGACGTGAAACGTACCATGACGCTAGTCGGTTTGTGTTTACTGCCCGCCATTTTATTCGGTCTATATAACATTGGCCTACAGGCACAGCTTGCGCTCGCGGGAGGATTATCGACACCAGATATTTGGAAGTTAGAAATCTTTAATACCCTGTTTGGCAGCCTTAGCCAAGACACTGGGATATTAGGTTTATTCCTCTATGGTCTTAGTTTTTATCTGCCGATTTACCTGACAGCACTGCTCACCAGTTTGTTTTGGGAAGTGGTGTTTGCGCGGGTTCGTGGTCAAGAGTTGCACGAAGGCTTCTTCGTGACGGCCCTGCTGTTTACCTTAATCTTGCCAGTATCGACACCGTTGTGGCTGGTGGCCATGGGGATTTCCTTTGGTGTGGTTGTGGCTAAAGAGCTGTTTGGCGGCATGGGATATAACTTCCTTAACCCTGCGCTGGCGGGCTTGGCTTTTATCTACTTCGCCTATCCATCTGAAGTTTCAACCATTAAACAGCTCGTTGCCGTTGATGGTTTCTCTGGTGCAACGGCGCTGGCACAAACCGCAGCGGGCAAGTTGAGTTTTGCTGATTACTCTTGGTTTAGCGCCTTTAGCGATCCTAACTGGTGGAACAACTTTTTTGGCTTTACCGTGGGCGCGATTGGCGAAACCAGTACCTTAGCGATTTTGATCGGCGGTTCATTATTGCTGATCAGCCGCTTAGCGGATTGGCGCATTGTGCTCGGTGTATTGCTGGGCATGATAGCGACAGCAACGCTGTGTAATTACATCGGTTCTAGCAGCAATCAAATGATGGCAATGCCGTGGACTTGGCATCTTGTCACTGGCGGTTTTGCGCTAGCAATGATGTTTATGGCCACCGATCCTGTAACCACTTCGTACACTCGCCAAGGCAAGTTTGCCTACGGTGCTTTGATTGGTTTTATGACTGTGCTTATCCGTGTCGCTAACCCCAAAATGCCTGAGGGCGTGATGTTAGCCATTCTGTTCGCCAACCTTTGGGCGCCGCTGTTCGATTATCTGGTGGCCCGCGCCAACATCAAACGGAGATTAAAACGTCATGGTATTTAAGAAAGATACTGTGGTGGGGACCATGATCTTCACCATCACGCTCTGCCTCCTGTGCTCTTTTATGATCACAGGCACAGCAGGCATATTGAAAGAACGTAAAGTCGCCAAAAAACGTGACGAAGTGCAGCGCTATGTGTTGATGGCCGCCGATGTGAACTTAGGTCAGGGCAATGAGTTTAGAGAAATTTTCGCTAAATCCGTTAAGCCATTATTGATCAACTTAGATACAGGCAAGGTGGACTCAGACGCTAACGTCCTCGATTTCGATGAGCGTATGGCGGCAATTAATCCTGAGACTTCAAGTGCGCCGAAAAAAGATATTGCCAAGATTAAAACCCGTGCGAACGATGCCCGCGTGTTTAAAGTGCTCGATGCCAACGGCAAGTTAGACAGCGTGGTTGTGCCTTTCTATGGCAAAGGTCTGTGGTCGATGATCTACGGTTATGTGGCGGTTGAACCCGATTTCAACACCATTAAAGGGCTCGTCGTGTACGAACACGGTGAAACCCCAGGTATCGGCGATTTTTTAACTGATCCTAAGTGGGTGTCACTATGGAAGGGTAAGCAATTGTTTGATGAAAAAGGCAAGTTTTCGATACGTCTTGTGAAAGGCGGCGCTAAAGAAGGCGATATTCATGGTGTCGATGCGGTGAGTGGCGCGACCATGACGGGCCGCGGCGTGCAGCGCGCAATGGAGTTTTGGTTTGGCGTTGAGGGCTTTCAAACCTTCTTCAATCAGCTGAAAGCGACGGCCACGCAGGGTGAATTGCAAGGTGAGTTGGGAGAGGCAAAATGAGCAACACTTTATCCATGCGTGACATGTTAACGGGGCCAGTGTTTGCCAATAACCCCGTCGCGATGCAAGTGCTGGGCGTATGTTCGGCACTGGCGGTCAGTAACTCAATGCAAACCGCTGTGGTGATGACACTGGCAGTGACCTTTGTGTTGGTGTTTTCTAACCTGATTATCTCTGCCATCCGTAACTTTATCCCGACCAGTGTGCGGATTATCGCGCAGATGACGGTTATCGCCTCCTTAGTGATTATCGTCGACATGGTTCTGCAGGATGTAGCCTATGAGTTATCTAAGCAACTTTCTGTATTCGTTGGGTTAATTATCACTAACTGTATCATCATGGGCCGTGCAGAAGCTTTCGCCATGAAGTATCCACCGCATTTAGCGGTCGTCGATGCGCTCGGTAATGCGACAGGCTATGGTTTGATTTTGATCAGTGTCGCCTTTGTACGCGAGCTGTTAGGGACGGGTAATTTATTCGGTCACCCTGTGTTCACCACCATCGAAAATGGTGGCTGGTACTTGCCAAACGAGATGTTCAAGTTACCACCGAGCGCCTTCTTCCTGATTGGTGTGTTGATCTGGACTATCAATGTGATCCAGCGGAAACGGGGTTAAGGAGCAGATATGGAACACTATATAAATCTATTTTTGCAGGCCACTTTTATCGACAACATGGCGCTGTCGTTCTTCTTGGGTATGTGTACTTTCTTGGCCGTGTCTAAAAAGGTGTCAACCGCCTTTGGTTTAGGCGTTGCCGTGATTGTGGTGATGACCTTAGCCGTGCCGTTAAACCAGCTGATTTACGTCAAAGTGCTCGCACCTGGCGCTCTGTCTTGGGCGGGATTACCCGGTATCGATTTAAGTTACCTGCAACTGATCACTTTCATTGGTGTGATTGCGGCGTTAGTGCAAATCCTTGAAATGTTTTTGGATAAGTACATTCCTAGTCTGTATGACTCCCTTGGGATCTTCTTACCTTTGCTCACAGTGAACTGCGCGATTTTTGCTGGGGTGATCTTTATGGCGAACCGTGATTACAACTTCGGTGAGTCAGTGGTGTTTGCGATGGGCTCGGGTCTTGGTTGGGCAGTGGCGATTGTACTGCTGGCGGGACTGCGCGAAAGAATGAAATTCAACGCGATTCCCGAAGGCTTACAAGGTATTGGTATCACCTTTATTACTACAGGCTTGATGGCGCTGGGCTTTATGTCTTTCTCAGGGATCTCGCTGTAACGCTACAGTAGGCGAGCCAAGAATTGAGAAAGTGAAACCAGATTCTTTTTAGAAAAGAGCTAGAAAAGGGTAATACGATGGAAATGGCAATTGGCATAGGCATGTTCACGCTAGTGGTCTGTCTATTGGTGATAGTGATTCTAATCGCCAAAAAGAAATTAGTGGCTACGGGTGAAGTGACGATCAGCATCAACGAAGATGCCGAAAAAAGCATTCAAGTTGCCGCGGGTGACAAGTTACTCGGCGCTTTGGCGAGTCAGAGTATTTTTATTCCGTCTGCCTGTGGTGGCGGCGGAACCTGTGGTCAGTGCCGAGTGAAAATCAAATCGGGCGGCGGTGACATTCTGCCGACTGAAATGGGCCATATCACCAAGAAAGAGGCTAAAGAAGGTTGTCGTCTCGCCTGCCAAGTCTCAGTGAAAACCGATATGGAACTTGAGCTCGACGAAGAAATCTTTGGGGTGAAGAAGTGGCAATGTCAGGTGATCTCTAATGATAACAAGGCAACTTTTATCAAAGAGCTATTGCTTGAGTTACCCGAAGGTGAAGATGTTCGCTTTAAAGCGGGGGGTTATATTCAAATTGAAGCACCAGCCCATGTGGTGAAATACGCTGACTTTGATATTCCTGAAAAATACCGTGGCGATTGGGACAAATACGGCCTGTTTGACATTGTCTCTACCGTTAATGAAGAAGTGTTGCGCGCTTACTCTATGGCCAACTATCCCGATGAAAAGGGCCGCATTATGCTGAACGTGCGGATTGCGACGCCGCCATCGGCCAATGTGCCAGCGGGCAAGATGTCATCTTACATCTTCAACCTGAAAGCGGGCGATACAGTGACCATTTCAGGGCCATTCGGTGAGTTCTTTGTGAAGGAAACCGATGCGGAAATGGTGTTTATCGGTGGCGGTGCCGGCATGGCACCTATGCGTTCACACATTTTCGATCAGCTTAAGAGTAAGAAAACCACACGTAAAATGAGCTTCTGGTACGGTGCTCGTTCGACCCGTGAAGTGTTTTACCAAGCGGATTTCGATGCCCTAGCAGCCGAGAATGACAACTTCGTCTGGCATGTGGCGTTATCTGAGCCATTGCCTGAGGATAATTGGACTGGCTACACTGGCTTTATTCATAATGTGATTTATGAGAATTATCTTAAAAATCATAAGGCACCAGAAGACTGCGAGTACTACATGTGTGGTCCTCCAATCATGAACTCTTCAGTGATTAAGATGCTTGAAAGCCTAGGCGTTGAACCAGAAAACATCCTACTCGATGACTTTGGTGATTAGGTTGTAAGTGAGTAATAAAAAATCGCGTTAGGCCCAGCTTAACGCGATTTTTGTTTATAGGGCTTTTTATCATTTCGCAGTTTTTAGCTTTCGCATTTTGATGCTATTTAGCACCTCACCTAGCTAAAGGATTTGCCGCCGTGGCGTGTTAAATAGCTCACCATGCGCTCACTCTCAGCGGTATAGCATCCCATGCGAAACTCACCCTGCCAGTAAGCAATATCGAGCGGATGATACCCCTGCGAGTTTGGATGATTCACATTGGCCCCCGCATCCACCAATAATTTGAGCAGTTCAAAAGACTGCAACTCACAGGCATGCAAGAGTGCCGTCATCCCGCCATCGTCCACGCCTTCAAGATTAGCGCCATTGGCAATAATGCGCTTAACAGCAAGCGTATCTTTGGCTTTAACCGCATCGATGAGTTCAGTGCTCATTTGATCGCTATTTAACCTCATCCAAAGGATTTAATTTAAGTGGATTTAGCCTAGGTTTCTTTAACTTGTGGGCGAAACTCCGTAAGCTGAATAGCTTATACCTAAATGCTTATGTCTACAGGTATAACTTATCATGGATGTAATAGTTGTAGGATAGGAGGCTTGTTTGAAAAAGTTAGCAGTAGTATCACTTATCTGTTTCTCCCTCAGCGCATGCTCTTCACTCAATGAAGTTAAATTGGATTCTCAATCGGTATCCAGCTACATAGGTGAAAAGGTCAAAGTCACCACAATATCTGGCGAACAAATGGAATTTCAAGTCGAAAGTGCAACGGAACAGCAGATCGAGGGAGAAGGGCAACTAGTCAAAATTGAAGATATACAGACGTTGGAAGTTGAGGAGTTTAGCCCGCTAAAATCGATATCACTTTCTGCAGGCTTATATATGTTAGGTGCGATAATTATTACTATTGTCGTTTTATAGCCATTTTGAATGTGTATTAGCTACAACTTGAGATATTCAGTCTACAAACTGGGGCAGGCTACCACTTGGTTTATACGGCTCGGATTAGCTTCGTCGCCCTAGGTATCACTTTGTTGTGTCATTTTTATATGGAATATTTCCTTTATAATTCAATTGTAAAGATTAAATTATATTATCCATAAAAAGCGCTTGTGATAAGCTTGCTTTTTTCTAGCAGGCAGCATTATTTGTTAATTACGTTAAGGATAACCCATGCGTTTGAGTGTTATCAGTACCCTGTTGACTGGTTTTTTATTATTCCTAAGTGCCAATAGTTTTGGTCTGTTATTAGAAACAGGTGCTGAACAAGAGCAAATTGGGCAAGGCAGTAACTCGATTGCCGTTGAAAGCCAAACCGCATCTTCAGTATCGAGGGTGGCGGAGATCAAGACCTTAATCCAAACCGCGATAAAGGATTCGCCGCAGCCATTTAGTGGCAGTGTTATCCTGCTTGAGCAGGGCAAGCCGCAGTTTGAACTGCAAAAGGGTGAAGGTATTAGTCAAGATTCGCGCTTTGTGATGGCATCACTTTCTAAACAAATCACCGCAACCTTGATATTGCAGGCACTCGATGCGGGGAAACTTGATTTAACTCAAACGCTTAATCATTATCTTTTTGGTGATGCTGAAGGGAAGAATAAGGCGCTAAAAGGCATGGATGCAGGTGTAAATCCAAGTGCGGATGCATTGAATACCAGTCAATATGATGAGCGGATTACGCTACACCAACTGCTGACTCATACATCGGGCGTCGATAAACTGGGTAAGGCCAATCGATTCGAGCCGGGAAGCCAATTTGAATACTCCAACTTCGGTTATTCACTTTTAGGGCAAGTGCTTGAGAAGGTTAATCACCAATCCTTTGCCGAGCAAGTGGCGCAGTTTGCAACGCGATACCAGCTTAATGGCTTGAGTGCTGAGCTTGGCAGTATTGAGGCAATTCACGCCAAAGTGCCTTCACTCGCCGTAGGTTTACAGGAAAGCGAGGTGATTGCCCCTGCTGACTTAGTGCTTGATGAAGCTTTGTTGCCCGCAGGGGGATTAATTACCTCTGCGCCAGTTTATGCCGCCTTTCAGCATCTATTACATTCTGGCAAGTTGATGAGCGCAAAGAGTTATCAACGGATGACAACGGCGTATACCGAGATCCAATTCTTATGGCCGAATATGCGCTATGGCTATGGGGTGAGGATCAATAAGGACGATGGTCTCATCGAATACAGTCATACGGGCTATTTATCTGGCTATATGTCGATGACACTGCATTATCCTGAATTCAATTTGGATCTGGTGATGCTGGAAAATCTATCGCTAAATCTTAATGATCGCGCTCGAGTATTTGAACTGCATAATCAGATACGTCAAATCATTCGTAGCCAGTTACTGCTTATTAAAACATCACTTGCACAGTGATTTGAGTAAACTGACTACTGACATAAGTGCCCTTATGCTGATATTAAGCACGGTACTTTAGTACTTAAAAGATTACTAAGATATAGTTTCTGCGGGAGATAGTGGCTACTATCTCCCGCGTTAAGGGAATAAATAGAGTCTTTTACTACTTAATGTCGCCATATTTAATTGAATCACGACTATCTGTTTCATATATCATTTCATATTCATAGTTCAATGAGTCTAACAAGCTAATTATATAATCTTCGGATTTAATTCTTTCGTATCCAGGAAAATCTTGGTGGAAAATGATACTCAATAACCAGCTGCATTCAGGTTTTGATGGTGCGAAAGTATTTTCATCAAGATCTACATTGGGGAATAATTTAATGAATGTGCCTGTCTCTTTATTTAGATTCCAATGGTAATGTTTTATCCTGAATGGTAAAAAACTCTCAAGCATAGTAGGGTTCTTAGCTGTAGATGTTTTTCTATCTATTAATGCTAGAAATTCTTTGAGTTTATTATGAATTGTTTTTTCATCTTTACTTGTTGATTTTATACCAAATAGTACTTGATGTTTCATATGGTTGAATCTCCTCATTGAATAGATTTTATCGGCACTGGTGTCTTTTAAAGAGCCATTTTCTTTAGTTAAGGGTGTAAGTTTGTTAGCTAACAGAGAATTTAAACTCTATTTTAATGATTAACGTCCCTAACAAAGAGACGTTAATCTGTGACTGACAGTTACCAAAAGCGCTTTCTAAGTGCGGTCTCGATATCAATCTCAACCCTAAAGTACTGTAAAATCGTCCAAACTGAATCGACTAAGGCTTCGGTAAGCGCTGGATAATCATCCTCGATAATTCCGTTAATTTCTTCGACGGTTTCATCGATATATTCCTGAACACCTTCCTCAAATTCGGCCTTTGTCGCTTGATTGCGGAAAAAGCTAAAGTTGTCGAGCTTTTCTATCAATTGATCAATAAGGACTCTCACCGAATTGAGTTGCTCAACTGTGATCGTCGGATCGGTGGCGATCAGTTTAAAAAAGCTATGCACTTTGGTTTTGAGATCGAATAGCGTTGGGATTTTATCTCGATTTGCCGCCGCATTACTCACCTCTAATTTGGCTTGCTTGACGGGGGCAGGTGTCACATTCACCTCAGATGCTTGCGGATTGGCCGTCATAGGCTCGGCATTGCTCGAAGCTGTTGCTGGTATTGCGCGATTGTGGGCTATGGTTGTGGGGGCTGGCGGTATCTCGCGTCCCAGTGTTTGTAGCAGGCGGCGCTGGAAATAGCTTTGCGGCAGGGCTTTGCTAAGTGCTTGCTCAAGCTGAGTTTCACTGTAGGAGGCTATCTGCAGCAGCGCTTCGAAAATCTCTTTATATTCTTGCTCAATAGCCGCTATTAGCGGGCTATTGCCTAAGCTATTGGTCACGGTTAAGTCGGCGCCATATTGCTGCAAAAGTCTTAAGATCCGCACAGCTGTTGATTCAAAGCGGGGGAACTCGATTGAACTGCCACCTATCACAGCGCAAAGGGCAGGAGTGGTGTCTTCGGCATTGATGGCATTTGGGTTGGCGCCATGTTCGAGTAGCGCTTCTACGCAGGACTGTGCGCCGTAGTAACTGGCGCACATTAATGGCGTAAATTGCTCATCTACTGAGAATTCTTCTAACTTTGCTCCATGGCGCAGTAAGAGTTCTACGGTTTTTCGCCGCATAGGGCCGGTAATTTCATCCCACCAGTAGGTCGAAATCGCCTTGTGTAGAATGGGTGAGTTATCGTGGCCACAATGGGTAAAAATATCCCCGCCTTGGTGAATGAGCCATTCAAGTAGTTGGCTTCGACAGGAGATGGCCGCCGCGGACACATAGTTAGTGTTGTAGATATTGGTGAGGCTTAAATCTAGCCCCTTGGTGAGCAGATATTCCATCACTTGGATAAGCGTTGCTTGATCTTCTTTCCCTGAACCACGCTGGCAGATAGTGAGTAAGGTTGGTTCATCCACCGCCCCAAATTTTTTATTGATATCCATACCATATTGCAGGAACAGATCGAAAAACTCGGGCAGAAAGGTTTTCTTTTCGACCATTGGATAAACCAATAGTCGTAAATTCGACCAGACTAACATCTCATAGGGTTTACCCGTATTCACAAATTCGGCATTTGGATTAGCGTCATATTTGAGCAACAGTTCAAGGGCTTGGTAGATGTAGCTCCGTTTATTCGGATCGGTAAATTGGGCATTATTAATATATTGGTTGAGCAAGGGTGAATGGTCGGCATCAGGCGGTGTCATCCTATAGATGCGATTGATATCGACGGTGGCCTTAATCAGTTTTTTGATAATCCTAAGGTCAAATTCTGAGGTCAATGCCGCATAGACCAAACTTTTAGCATGGGAGTCGGCTTTGAGCTGCGGATAATGGTCTAACAGGTATTCAGTGTAGTCTTGCGCTTTGGCGTAAACGCATAGTTCGAGTAAATTGGCATCATCCCAGAAGCTGCTATCGTTGGCCATAATATAGCGTGACTTTTTAAATGCAGGGAAGCGTTTAACTAAGGGAGAAAATGTTTCTACTCCCCAAAATTCGCTCGAAGAAATAATGTTTTCAATCAGGCTTAATTTGCCAATGTCTAATGGGATATCTTTATTAATGATATGCAGGAACAGATCTTTATTGCGTTCATCATATAATATTTCTAGTGGGTGATTTAATTCACCATTAGTCCAAAAGCTCACCGGTTTATTGATATCTAAGTTAGCTGCAAGTAGAAGGTCGATCATGTCTCTACGTTGATGGTCTTGATAGATATATTGCGGATTAGGATGAAATAGGTAGTTGAGCCAGCAATTATTATATTGATTTTGAAAGTAAAGATTGGCACTAGAGTCTAGGTATAGGGTAACGAGTTCTGAGTTGTTATATTCAATAGCCGAATGCAAGGCACTGAAACCATTATATTCTATTTTAGCGCCTTTGCTGAGCAAGTATTTTATAAGCACTAAATCGGACTGAGGACTGCAAGATAGTGGAACTAATATATTGCAGGGCGAAATATTGAGATCAATAAAGTTGAGATCTCCACTATCGGCAAGAAATTGATCAACTTTCTTTATTTTAGCCGAGGTCGAAAGCGTGTTATCTAGGCATATTTCCCGAAGTGTGAGTTTCTTATCACTAAAAATCCAACTGAGCATAATGTTCCCTATTTAATGCCGTTAACAAAATGGTATCAAACACCTTTCAATTTATTAAAAATTGAGTGGGGTAAAATTGCCATATTTTAATGCATTTAAGTTAAGAAAAACTATGCCCTAAGACTGATAATTAAAATGATCCTGTTTGAATAACATTTTTTGATACAAATTGATAATGCCAAACAAGTTGCATGATGACATGTTTGGCATTGTTACTTTGATTGGAATTCTGCTTCATATCCTATTGATTAAGATCTAGCAGCATCGGCATTTCGCAGGCGTCGTGGCCTGTGTTCCCTAGGGGAGCCGACAGATGTACAAAGCCTAATTTCTCATAGAGTTTTACGGCTTCATTTAGTACAGCGGTGGTTTCTAAATAGCAGCTTTGATAACCCGTTTCGCGGGCGAAATCGAGTGCCATTAACGCTACGCGTTTTGCGAGTCCTTTGCCGCGGATTTCTGGCATAAAGTACATTTTTTGCAGTTCGCAGACGCCATCATTGTTAGCTAAAGGCGCAATACCGGCGCCGCCTAAAATGCGGCCCTCTAATTCAATAATCCAATAGTTGGCGCCCGCTTGGGAGTAGATCTGGCTTAGGCAATCTAAGGTCGGGTCCGCCACGCTATAGCCTTTATCCGCGGTTAAGCCGTATTCGGCCGAAACATCGCGGATGACTTTGGCAATTGCGGCATCATCTTGGGCTGTGGCTTGGCGAATGTGACAACTACTTTGCTGCTTGGCGTTATGTACGGCTTGGTTATATAACACGAGGGCCTCTTCGATTTGTGAAGTTTGCAATGGAGTCAGTTGGGCTAAGATCCCTTGGAACAATTGATTTTGCTGAGTATCCAATTTAACGAGTAACTTCTTACCCGCAGGTGTCAGTTGCACAACTAAGCAGCGACTGTCCCGTGGGTGCACCTGACTCTGGGCAAGATGTTTATCGATCAAATGCTTGATAGCGCGGCTCGCATTGGACTTATCAATGCTGAGTTTGCTTGCAAGCTCTTTGATGGTCAGGGGCTGCTTGCCTATCTCAAACAGGGCATGGGCTTGCACGGGCGAAAGGGGTAAATCCCCAAAGGCGGCGTTGAGCATGCCTAAATTTCTCACCAGATAGCGAGACAAATGCCTGAGTTGGGCGGATGAGCCTGACTCAGTCGTTTGCTTAGTTTGAGTCACAGGCTTCGCGGGATCTTGAGCCAAAGGTGCGTTTGTTTGAGCCATAGTCGAATAGGTTTGGTTGCATGTCACAACTAAGTTAGCGGGCTTTAATTCCTCTTGCAACATATTACTAACAATCGACTGTGTAAATATCAGGATTCAATAATGGCGCCATGGCGAGAATAATCGCTTGGGTGTAATTACTTTCACGGGTCGCATGGCCGTGGGTGAGTAAACCTATGGCACCGCCTTTTTGCTTAATATTGATTGTATTGAACAACCTATCCATGACATCCCCGAGTTCTTCCCCCGCTTCTAATGCCCGATAAACTTGCATTGGTAAAGGTAAAATCGCACTGCGGCCAATGGCAAGCTGGTCTTTATGGCCAATCGCGATATAGGCGAATGTGGCAGGGCCAAAGTCGAAACAATCGACACCGCCTTCCATCGCAAAATAGTAATCGGCTTTAGTCTCTTGCGGGTCCTGCTGTTGACAATAGCGCACCCGATTGATCGCCCCTTGGCGAGTGTCGAGATCTGTCATTGGCTGCGCCGCAACACCAGAAGGGGCATCCATGCCGCTGGCTTCTATGATGCTCTCAGGGAACAGCTGTGCTATGGCGTTAGTTGCCGCGTTGATTTTTACTGGGTTTTTAGAACCCACTTTTATCTTAATAATGTTTTGTTGCATATAAGTTATTTATTTTGGATTTTAATGTGGACGCTCGTTTGAATCATTGCTTAAATGGTCTGAGGTGTCTAAGCGTTTGGGTTTTCTATTCTGCCACAGTCGTCGGCGAAGCTCAGTAAAAAAGCCAACAGTAGGGGAGGCAATAGCCAGCCTTAGGGACTAGGAAGCGACATGCAACTATTGCTCCTTCAGTAATTTGGGCTGGAATAGGCAGTAAGGCTATGTCATTGAAGGAACCAAAACCAAGAGATAATAATAATGAAATTCAACAAACTCGTGATTGCTATGGGAATGGCCTGCGGTGTAATACTGACCGGCTGTAACGATAGCGAAGATAGCACTACGCCTACCGAACCTGAAACTCAACTGCAAGCTTTTGCCCCCAATGGTTTACTCAAAGCCAGTATTCGCCGTACGACCTACGGTGTGCCGCATATCCAAGCTGACAACTTAGAAAGTTTAGGTTTTGGCAGCGGTTATGCGCAGGCACAGGACAACTTATGTGTATTAGCCGATGGTTTTATCAAGGCGAACTCACAGCGTTCTATGTACTTTGGTCCCCATGCGTCGATTGACTTCACTACGGGTCAACCTACGGCGGAAGATAACGGTAACCTTATCTCAGATTTTGCCTATAAAGCGCTAAAGATCAGAGCGCAAGCCGAAGAAAAATGGCCGAAATTTAGTGAAAACTCTCGGGCACTTATCCAAGGTTTTACCTCTGGTTATAACCAATATCTTGCTGATGTCGAAGCGGGCACACAAACGGCAGAACCTTTCTGTGGTGGTCAGCCTTGGGTGAAACCCATAGTGCCAGAAGATGTGGTGACTTATTTGTTTTCTATCGCCTTATTACCGGGCGCAGCTAACTTTCTCGATCTGATTTTTTACGCGAACCCAGGAGATGCACAGGAATACATGCCGCGTATCGTTGGGCCCGCGCCTAGCCAAGACCAAACTGCGTTTGTGGCCGATATGCAGTCTAAGTTGATTGCCCGCGCGGCTCGTATCACGACACCAGAAACCAATCCCCGCGATTTAGGCTCAAATGGTTGGGGTTTAGGCAAGGATAAAACCGAAAATGGTAAGGGCATGGTGCTAGGTAATCCGCATTTCCCGCATACGGGTAACCTGCGTTTTTGGCAATCCCATATTACGATCCCAGGGCATTTAGATATGATGGGCGGCTCGTTAGTGGGTATGCCAGGACCGATTAATATTGGTTTCAATAAAGATCTCGCTTGGACTCATACCTTCTCTACTGCTGAGCATTTTGTGATGTATAACCTTGAGTTAGTCTCGGGTGATCGGATGCAGTATTTGTTTGATGGTAAACCTATGCCGATCACCAAAGAGACAGTGTCGGTTCTAGTGAATGCAGGTCCTGCGGGCATGCTGGTCGCCGAGAAAGATATTTATACTACGGCCAAAGGCCCTATGGTCGAAGCTCCTCCCGCTTTAGCGCCTTTTGGTTGGGATGATGGCAGTGCCTTTATGATCCAAGATGCCAATATGGGGACTATGGACCCTGTTGACCATTGGTTAGCCATGAACATGGCGACGAACAAAGAAGAGTTCCAACAGGCATTTAAGGACTACGATGGCGTCATCTTCAATAACACTATGTACGCCGATAAAGAGGGCAATGCTTTTTATATCGACGACTCAACTGTGCCAGGATTATCTGAATCGGCAGTTGTGTTGTTAAAAACCTCACCGGATATTAAAGCGGCTAAGGCAAAAGCCGGATTTACGATTTTACCCGGTAACACTTCGTTGTTTAGCTTCGATGGTCCTACGCCCTATGAGCGTGCGCCCAAGCTTGAGCGCAGCGACTTTGTGCAAAACTCCAATGACTCCTTTTGGTCGACCAACTTGAATGAACCGCTGACTTACTTCTCGCCTATGTACGGCGCAGAGGCTGGACAGCTATCACTACGTACACGGATGGGCTTGAGTTTAATGCAGGACGCCGCGGGGGCTGATGGCAAGTTCAGCTTGGAAGAACTCGAAGCGGCGGTGCTGTCGAATCGCAGTTATCTCGCCGAGTTAGTGCTGCCTGACTTGATTGCCCAGTGTGATGCCCAAGGCAGTACACCTGTGGTGGTGTCGGCGAGTTTATCTAAGGATGTCTCTTCGGCTTGTGCGGCATTAAAGGAGTGGAACGGTAAGCAAGATAACGACAGTAAAGGTGGTGCTTTACTACGTGAATTTGCCCATCTATTCAGCCAAACAACTATGTTGACCCAAGGATTCGATCCCACAAATGCGGCAACGACACCTAAAACCTTGACTACGGATGGTAGTGCCTTAAAGGCCTTGGCGCACAGTGCGCTTAACCTTGAGGCCGCAGGCTTTGCCATAGATGCGCCATTGGGGGATGTGCAATTTGTGGAGAAATCGCTGCCAGATGGAACGCCAAGCGGGTCGCGTTTACCTTGGCCGGGTAGTCATAATGCTGAAGGTGGATTCAACGTGTTTTCAACCAGTTTGTCGGGTGATGACACTTTGATCCCGCAGCACAAATACGCTGCTGTGATGGATGTGGTCACTGGCAAGGCGATGAGTTCTGGCTTAACGGCGAAAGGATACCAAGTGCGTTACGGGTCGAGTTGGATGATGGCGGTGAACTTTACCGATGAGGGGCCTGTGGCGCGGGGGATTTTAACTTACTCTGAGTCGAGTAATATCTTAACGCCTGCGTTTGCTGATCAAAGTATCTTGTACTCGAGTGCTAAAAGCTTCCGTCCTTTGTTGTTCAAAGAGGCTGACATAGCACCTGCTGTAGTGTCGACGACTGAGCTGACACTACAAAAACCATAAGTCAGATTTTGCGCTTTAATCGTTAGCGGCTCACTTCGGAGTTGAATCTGGATGAGCCGTTTTTTATGCGTGTTTGCGACTGATAGCGATTTGTAAAAATTTAACATTAACGACTGTGATCTCGATCTACCTTAGGTGTGAGTATGCGGCGGCTAGTCTCGTTTTGTTGATTTTTGTGACATATGCCCGGTTAGCTGTTTTTCTCGGCGCTTATGCAATGTCACTGGATTTCGCTTGAGGTGAATACCTTGTATTTTTAAGTGGCTTTTTATGTATATGTTTTGATGCTGTATTGAAAACTTATTACATTAAATCAGCGATCTAGATCTCAATATCAGTTTATTATGAAATTCCCTTACATAAAGCCGTGTCAGATCAACTTTTATGGGCTTTTTTTGGTTATCCTTAGCGCGAATTTATTATGCTAGTCACACCGTAAGGTAACTTTTATATGCAAAAAGATGCGACCAGTGTTCTTGGAACACCTCAAAGCACACAGAATCTAGATTCAACGAAACACTTACCTTGGACTCGCCAAGACACGACTTGGATGTTGAGTTTGTTCGGCACTGCCGTTGGCGCTGGAATTTTATTTTTACCTATCAATGCGGGCATGGGCGGCTTTTGGCCTCTTGTGTTAATGGCAGTGATCATCGGTCCTATGACCTATCTTGCCCACCGTGGTTTATCTCGTTTTGTTTGTTCATCAAGCATTCCAGGTAGCGACATTACTCAAGTAGTTGAAGAGCATTTTGGTGTTGGCGCGGGTAAAGCCATTACCGTACTGTATTTCTTTGCTATCTACCCGATTGTATTAATTTACGGTGTGGGTATTACCAACACTGTTGATAGCTTTATCGTCAATCAGTTAGGCATGGCATCGCCACCACGCTTCATTCTATCGGGTGTATTGATCCTCGGTATGATGGCTGTAATGGTCGCAGGTGAGAAATTCATGCTCAAAGTGACACAATTGCTGGTGTATCCGCTGGTGGGTATTTTGGCCTTTATGTCTATCTACCTGATCCCTGAATGGAAAATGGATGCTTTACTCGTCGTACCAGAAGCGGGTGCATTTTTAGGCACAGTTTGGTTAACGATTCCAGTTTTAGTGTTTGCCTTTAACCATTCTCCAGCGATTTCACAGTTTTCTGTGTCATTGAAACGTGACCATGGCGCGAATGCTTCTCGCAAAGCTGATGTTATTTTACGTAATACTTCCATGATGTTAGTGGGCTTTGTGATGTTGTTTGTGTTCTCTTGTGTGCTGTCATTATCGCCAGCACAATTGGCCGAAGCGAAAGCTCAGAATCTACCGATTTTGTCTTATCTCGCCAACGTGCATTCAAGTGGTTTTGTGAGCTACTTTGGTCCATTAATTGCCTTTATCGCGATTGTGTCTTCTTTCTTTGGCCATTACATGGGCGCGACAGAAGGCATGAAGGGGATTATTGTTAAGCAGTTAGACACGAATAAAAAAGGCATTTCAGAGCAAAAAATCAACAAATTTATTCTGGTGTTTATGTTTGTGACGATTTGGGCCGTGGCAATCAAAAACCCAAGTATTTTGAATATGATTGAAGCTTTAGGTGGCCCAATTATCGCGGCTATCCTGTACTTGATGCCTATGTATGCTGTATACAAAGTGCCAGCATTAAAAGCGCACCGTGGTCGCATCAGCAATATCTTCGTGGTTATAGCGGGTTTATTGGCAATGACGGCTATTCTGTTTGGTTTCTTTCGTTAAGTTTTAATCTAGTAGGAACGCGGTTTGAATGTGAATCGTGAGTCGTAAAAAGAAAAGGATCGTGCCATTGGCCCGATCCTTTTTTATTACGTATAACATTTGAATCGCTTATTTTTCTTCGTACATTAAGTAGTAACTCTGCTTCATCCCTAACGCTTGATAGGTCTGCTGTGCGGCGAGATTTTCTTGCTCGACATATAAACGGAAGCTTGCGGCACCACCATTGGCTTCGGCCAGTTGTTTGACTTCGCTGTAGAGTTTGGCATAGATGCCTTGGCGACGATTTTTCGGGCGAATATACACACTCTGGATCCAGTAATAATCCTTCGCACGCCAATCGCTCCATTCAAATGTCACCATGAGCGAGCCGACTAGCTCACCTGCGATTTCAGCGACCAGGTAAAACCCTTTTTGCGGGCTCTCAAGTAGCGTGCCCACACCTCGAGTCAGTGTCGCTTCATCTAAGGCTAGGCCTTCGGTTTCTTGGGCCATGGCCTGATTAAACTGCACTAAGGCGATTAGGTCTTGAGCCTTAGCTTTACGAATCAACATACTACAACTCCTAGGCGGTTATTTGGCAATACCGCTCTTGTTTAGTAAACAACATTTTGTGATTCACTTTATCATGGAACGACGAGGGATAACGAGTTTGGCAGTGGCAGGTTAGGCACTGATATTATTTATTGCTGTGGATATTTGTACGACTAAAGTCTTATCTGCTAGGCTTATCTCTAGTGTCCTTTCGCTGAATTAAGTGAGTTAATGATGGGATTTATTAAGTCTACTCGCCGCTATAAACTTAAAATTTTACCCGTCTATGATATTGCTGCTGATGAACAGATAAATCATCGTCTGCATTTTATTTTAACGCTGTTGAGCTTTGGTTTATGGGGTTTAGTTTGGTGGTGGTTGGTCTTAAAAGCTAACGGTAAGTCCGACTTTATTTTCAGTGGTTTTGATGACGATTATTGGAGTTATTTGATTGAGCGTGAGCAACCGCCTGCGTCGCTTTATCGTCAGCAAATAGCACCAAAAAAAGTCACAGAATATTTTGATGCTTAAGCAGGAATACTAACATCTCAGCGGCCAATTTAACAAACTTGGTTTGGTTAATATTACTGATTTTAAGGCGGTTTAGCTCAACGTGACCCAGATCATCCCTCGATTAAAACCCCTCTGCTAGACTCGGCGATTGCCCCATTTAGACTGAGAAACTAGCGCGCTAGTTTTGGTCTTTGCCCCATCATAGTTTCGAATTCAAGGTTATCAATATGACAAAACAAAAGTCGTCAGCATTAGGCCGTGTTTGGTCTCGCTGGATGTCAGTGCCGCTGTGGCTGCAAATTGTTATCGGTATGGTGCTAGGTATTTTAGTGGGCATCATCTTCGGCGAGCAAGCGACTCACTTAAAACCGATAGGCACCTTGTTTGTTAATTCCATTAAGATGCTGATTGTGCCATTGGTATTTTGCTCACTGATTGTGGGCGTTACTTCGATGCAAGATACGAACAAGATGGGGCGTATTGGTTTTAAATCTTTTGCGTTTTATCTCTTTACCACGGCTATCGCGATCACTATCGGTTTGATTGTCGGTTATGTTCTTCAACCCGGTGCAGGTTTAGGTTTGTCATTGGCAGATGGCACGGCTGAAACTGCCAAAGAAATACCTTCTTTAGTCGATACTTTGATCGACATAGTACCGACGAATCCTATTGCGGCTTTAGCAAGCGGGCAAATTTTGCAAGTTATAGTATTTGCGATTGTTTTAGGTATCGCCTTAGTGCTGATTGGCGAGCATGGAAAACCTGCAATTAAAGTGTTCGAAAGTTTAGCTGAGGCCATGTATAAAATGGCCGACATGGTGATGAAGCTCGCACCCTACGGTGTATTTGGGCTAATGGCTTGGGTAGCGGGGGAGTATGGGATTGATATGCTCTGGCCACTGATCAAAGTCATTATTGCTGTGTACCTTGGCTGTTTTATTCATGTGATTGGATTCTATAGTTTTTTATTGCGCGGATTTGCTAAATTGAGCCCGCTGCAGTTTTTTAAAGGGATTAGCAATGCCATGTTAGTGGCGTTTACCACGTCGAGCTCTGCGGGCACGCTTCCTGTGAGTATGAAGTGTGCGAGTGAAAATTTGGGGGTTCATAAGAAGATCTCTAGCTTCGTATTACCGCTAGGCACCACAATCAATATGGATGGCACAGCATTATACCAAGGGGTCACAGTGCTGTTTGTGGCACAGGCGTTTGGTATCGACCTGACTGTCGTCGATTATCTCACCATTATTTTAACGGCGACGTTGGCCTCTATTGGTACTGCGGGTGTGCCCGGTGCGGGTTTAGTGATGTTGACTTTAGTACTCACAACCGTAGGGCTTCCCTTAGAAGGGGTGGCATTGATTGCGGGGATTGACCGTATTTTAGATATGGTGCGTACTGTGGTAAACGTCTCCGGTGACTTAGTGGCGACGACTGTCATTGCAAAGTCTGAAGATGAGTTGGATATGGCGCATTATAATGCCGACATAGATCAAAGCGCCGTAATCGCCGAACAGAATATCGCCCTCGAAATTGCAGCGGCTAAGAGTGTCAAAGCATAGGGAGCTTTTATTGCTGGTTAGTGAACTAAAAAACCGCCATTGGCGGTTTTTTTATGCTGACAAGTTTTATGGTTACTTCATTTGGCTTAACATTAACACTGGCTTGTCGTCGCTGTTAAGTAAGGTAAGTCGGCCTTGCACTAATTTTGCTTTGGTAACTAATGGCATAGCTTGCATCACTTTGTGCTCTTGCTGCATTAGGGCATCCACACAGGCTTTCATTGTGCTACCGGCAGGAGATAGCTTAAGCTCTTCGCCTTGCTGAGTATATTGACCGAAAAAGTTATTGCAGCTGTTGTTGCCGTGTAATTTACCTTCGGCCTCAAAGGTGATTTGCGCTGGGCTGTAATCGATAGTCGGTTGGCCTTGAACCATTTCAATGTGCCAGCGGCCTTCTAATGGAATGGTATCATTTGGGGCTATATCGGCACTTTGGCAGGCTGTGATGCCTAAGAGTAATGCACCTAAGATGAATGTTTGTTTTAACATCGTTGCGGTTCCTTTTTCCATGATTATGGCCATAGTGTGACAAGTTTTTCGTAAGATCTAAAGGGGTTTATATGACAGGCTCATTTAAAAGTACTCTGAATTTGTTGAAGTTTTTACATTGGTTAGGTGTATTGATGCTAGTTTGTGGACTTGGGTTTTATATGTTGACGCAATGGAGTCTAGAGATAAGCGGCATGTTATTGATCTCAAGTCTGATTGGTTTAGGGTTGGTTTTAATGTCGCCCTATCCTGTGGTGCTGTTTATCCAATGGGCGAAGCGCCAAGATGAGCATTCCAAGTAATTTTGTACTGCCTAATTAAGCCTAAATTTCATTAAATCAAAGCTCAGCCGAATCTGCGGCGGGATTATCGTACAAGCTTGAGTCAATGGCGGGTTCTACTGGCGTGTCTGCGGCTTGGGATACAGGTGGGCGCATTGAATCGAGTTTATCCCGTGCGAGTTCTATCATGGGCGCAAGTTTGGCGCTGGATTCTGGAGTGAAGAAACTGTAACTCGCATCGAGTTTAAGTTGGTGGTTTTGCTGTTCTAACTGTTTTTCTACCCGCTTCATAATATGTTGAATATCTCGTTCACCATCCACAAAAGCAAGTACCACAAATTGAGTGCTGTTGTAATGGGCGGCAACGTCAGCGGTTCTTATCGTATCTTGGATCAACTTGCCTAACAGCCTGTGGTGATTATCTTCGAGGGGGATGGGTGTGTTATCCGTGCTCAGTAATTCAAAGAAGATGATACCTGCATGGGCGCCAAAGCGGCGGCCTAAATTGAGCTGTCTTGGCGCCATCATCAAGAAGCCGTAATGGTTGAGCATGCCGGTTTCTTGGTCGCGCATCAAAAGGGATTCAATTCTATGGTTCTGACACAGAAGGGATAATTCCTGTTGCAGTAAAATCTGAAATGGTTCGAGCATAGCGGCATTGACTAGTGGCTCTGTTATATGCGGGTTGAGTACACACAGGGCACCAAATTGGCTACCATCCGGCCAAGCGATAGGACGTGAGAGAATATGCTGAATACCATCAAAATCCCTTGGTAAATCTTCTAACATAAAGCTGCCGAGGTTTTGATATAAACCATCAGGTTGGCTGTTTTGTATCTGTTTGAAGAGTTCGAGTGCTGGTGGATATAAAGTGCCCGCGGTAAATTGTGGTGTTTCAGTGATTGCGCTGACAATGATCTCAAATCCTGCGCTGGTCTTTTGGAATATAAAAACCGTGTTAGCGTTGTAATAGCTTTTGATGAGCTCACATTGGTGCATCCAGCGAGTGAGATTCACTTGTTGATTGTCGCTATCAAGTAAACTCAAGTTGGGATTAATGGTTTCGGGCAACATACAAACGCCTAACTAGGGCTAAATATTCATTAAGTTTGGGAAATAAAAGGGGATTTAGCAAATCAAGGCACTAAATAATACCTTGTTCTAGCTGTGCCTATTAACCCAACCGAGTATACTGGCGGGCTGAAATTGGGCCCAAAGCCGAAATAATGCTGTGAGAATACTGTGAAAATTAGACTAGCCTTACCTCAAGATGTTGATTTATTAGCGATGCTAGAGAAAAAACATCTTAATGATGAATTAGCTTCCGCCAGTATGGGGTTACAAGGGCAAGCTTTTTCCCACAGTGAATTGAGCGAATTAGTGCAGCACCATTGGGTCGTGGTGGCGCAGGTTGAGCAGCAGATCGTCGGTTACGTGATTGCAGGCCGTTGGGGATTTTTCGAACATTGGCCCATTTACCGCACTTTGTTGAATCGGTTGGGGCAACTCGATTGGGATGGACCTAAATTAACTAAGGCCAACTCTTGCCAATATGGGCCGATATGGGTGCAGCAAGCCTACCGTGGGCAAGGGATTTTCGAGGCATTAGTCCGTGAAATTCGTCGCCAAGTTGCTCCGCATTTTAGCTATATGTTGACCTTTATTGCTGAAGATAATGAACGTTCCTTTGCCGCTCACTCGGGTAAAGCGCACATGCAGGTTGTGGATTTTTTCACCGTTTCTGCAAGGGATTATTATTTAATGGCGGCAAAGACCCAAGCTTAGTTGTTCGACGATAAGAATTAAGGGTTAAATCTCTACTGATATCAATAACGGAGATAAATACATGCATGTGCAATTTGTTGAGTCATTATTAGCGACTTATGCCAAGGTCAATTTATCGGCTTGGGACAGCTTGAGGTTAGTCTTATCTGAATGCGCTCACCATGAGTATGAGGCGAGGGGATTTGAAGTCGAGTTTTTATCTGACTTAGGTGCATTGCAACATTATTGGGTACAAGTGGGAGATATTTGGCTCGATTGTGGCCGAATCAATGCCTATTCGGCGACGATAACGCAACTGAGCGATGCGCAAGTCAGCCGCGCGAATACAAAAAAGGCGTTGGAGTGCGCCATTTTATCCCAAGAGCAGATCGGTCTACTCTGCATGCAAAATGCCCATTTCGATCATTGCTGAGTGTGTTAATTCAGTCCGTTTCTCAATCGCTTTTTTGATCAATACTTCTTCATCAGAAAGATGCGCTGAGGGTCAGTGGTGACAGTGCCTATGATCTCAAACCCTTGTTTTTCATAAAACACAGGTGCTTGAATCGATAAGGTATCCACTTGAGCTACCAAGCAACCCCGCTGTTTCGCCTCAGCTTCGGCAAGTGCCATCAGTTTATGCCCAAGCCCAGTGCCTCTGGTTTGGTCATCAACCCAGACAACATTGATTAAGAAGTTTTTATAGATAGTCCGGCCACCCACACCACCAATCAACTTGCCAGCTTCATCACGTGCAATGACAGTCAAAGGTACTGATTTCTCGGGTCCTAAGAGCCCAGCATTAAATTGCCTAACGCCGTCTACCAGCGCATCCACAATCGCGGTATTTTCTTCACTCATAACTTCAAATTTCATGTCAAAAACTCTTTCTTGAATGTGATTACTTTACAAAACGTAAATGTTATTTCTGTTGCATTCAACTTTTGATTGATCTCACTAATGTTAATCATTATCATTCGCGAAATCATTTATAGGTTACATTTGTAAACTAAGTTTACTAAACAGGAGAGGTTTATGTTATTTCGTCAAACTTGCTTGGCAGTTGCCATTACCGCTGTATTTGCGGGTAATTTTGTCCAAGCCGAAGAGGCTCCCGACAGAAAAATGGAAGTAATGGTTGTTACTGCCTCTGGATATGAACAGAAATTGGTTGATGCACCTGCCAGTATTTCTGTTATCACCCAAGAAGATTTGATGATAAAACCTTATACCACTCTCCTAGATGCAGTGCGTGACTTGGAAGGGGTTGATATTGGTGAAACCCGTGATAAAACAGGGCAAGGTACCATCAGTCTACGCGGTATGGGATCTGACTATACCTTAATCCTTGTCGATGGTAAGCGTCAGAATAACCATGGTGATATTTATCCAAACAGTTTTGGTGGCAATCAATTTGGTCATGTACCACCACTTGATGCTATTGATCGAATTGAAGTTATTCGTGGGCCAGCATCAACGTTATACGGTGCAGATGCTCTAGGTGGTGTGGTGAACATCATCACTAAAAAAGTGGGCGACGAATGGTCTGGCTCTATCACTCACAGCCGAACTCATCAAACCAATGATGCCTATGGTGAAGATATCACTACCGATTTCAGCGTGATGGGTCCCCTCATTAAAGGCGTTCTTGGGTTATCGATTCATGGCAGTATTTATGATCGAATGGGGTCTACACCAGAGTATGCACCAGTAGATTATCCCAATGGAGAAGTACGCACTCGTTCACTCGGTTTTGGTGGTGGCGGTAAAACCGTCGATAACGAAAATCATATGTTAGGTGGGAGTTTAAGTTGGACACTAAATGAACATCACAAAATTTGGTTTGATTTAGATTCCTCATCTCAAGATTATGATAATACACCACTGATCAATGATAACGGTGAACGAGAGTATCCGCTTGGTACTGTTGATAATATCGATAGTCTCTGGATTGCCAGTAACTTCTGCAAAGGCGGCGTAGGTTCCCGTGAGGCTGCTTGTCTAGCCAGCGGTGGTGAATGGGCAAGACGATCAAATCCGCGAGCGGGTTACAGCGAGACTCAAAAATTTACCCGTGATGCTTGGGCATTAACCCATGAAGGTGCTTGGGATTTTGGTACAAGCTTTGTGTCACTATCCTATGTAGACACACAAAATAATGGCCGCACACTGCCATTTACCACTGCTGAACGAGTATTACTACTGCAGATGATTGATGGTAAAGGGGATTACACCGGCATGACTGAAGCCGAACGTAAAGCGATTGCTGAATCCACTTTCCTGCCTAGACCTAAACGCGAAATGGCAAGTAATCAATATACGCTTGATATGAAACTCGATATTCCATTTGAAGCTGCAGGAAATCATGTCGCAGTGACGGGTGCGCAGGTGATTCGTGGTGAGTTGAAAGACGGTGTATTTGGTATGGAAGAAGGTACGCCGGGCGCAGTACAAGAACATAATATGTGGTCTGTTTTTGCTGAAGATACATGGAGCATGACTTCTGATTTATCTGTTACTGCGGGTTTACGTCATGATGATCATGAAATATTTGGCAACCAACTCAGCCCACGTCTATACGGTGTTTACACCATTAATAATGAGTGGACTGTAAAGGGTGGGGTGAGCACAGGCTTTAAAACACCTAAAACCACACAATTGTATGATGGTGTCGTTGGCTTTGGTGGCCAAGGAACCTCACCGCAATTTGGTAACCCAGATCTCGAAGCTGAAACCAGTGTGTCCAGCGAAGTCGCCCTGTATTGGTCTCATCCAGATGGCCATAATTTTAACGCCACTATCTTTAAAAATGACTTTGACGATAAGATTGCTTCACAACCCTGTGGTAAAGGTACGAGCATAGAATGTTCCGATGCGGGTGAATATGCTGATTTAGGTTATGCAGTCAGTAGCAAAACAGTCAACATAGATAAAGTTACTATTCAAGGTGCTGAGCTCGCGGGACGTTGGGAAATTCTAGATGCCTTAACGTTAAATGCTAATTATACCTACACAGATAGCGAGCAGAAAAGCGGTGCAGAGCAAGGCCGTCCACTCGGCAACAGTGCCAAGCATATGGCAAACGCGACATTAAAATGGGAGTTGACCGACTCATTTAACGTATTCTTGACCTCAGAATACCGTGCTAAACGTTATCGCTCTTGGGATATCATTAATGATGCTGCACTTTACTATAAGGGTTATAACGTGTTCCATCTTGGTGGTTCTTATCAGGCGAGTGAGTTTGTCACCTTCAACATGCGAGTAAATAACTTGTTTGATAAAGATTTTACTACATACGATATTGTCTTCACCGAATGTAGTGACACTAGCACCACTTGTGTCTCTGACGACAATGGCCAAAACGGATACACAGCATCTTACGTTGATGATTTTAATAACAAAGATAAGGCCCGTAACTTCTGGGTTGGTATGAATGTACGTTTCTAAACGAATACCCTGTGCATTAGCCATTATTTGATATTCATGGGCGATAGATAAAACTGAGAGTTACCCGTTTGATAAAGGTATCCACTATCAATTAAACAATAGGGTAACTCTCATTACTCATTACTCATTACTCATTACTCAGTGCACCTGCACTGTGCTGGTGAGTCCGCACTATCGAGCCATCAATAAAGACCCATTCCGTGTCGGCCATTTTCACTAAAGCTTTGAGTAAATAGGCCTGAATGTCTTTTTAGATCATAAATAAAACCGTCTAAAGACCGTACTCCAATGGTCCAACTCTTTGGGTAAATCTTGCTAAGGGGGGCCTGCTAGAAGGCGGTAAAGAATGCCTTCGAATGTTTGTCTATGTTCAGGTTTATCATAAACACGGCCTGTGCTTTTCATTAAAGGAAATAGTGTTTCCCAGCGTGCATTGGTTAGCATCAGTATTGGCATGCTGTCTAAAAATTATCCTCGAAAGCTCAATAGACCCTAGATGAAGTCAGAAAAATCAAAGGTGCTAGCGTATAAGCCTAAAGAATCAGCCATTGCCCGTTTGGGTAAGTACCAATATAACCAAAGGGGATTCTTCCACAGAGATACCAAGATAGGCGTTCACTCGTAAAGGCTGAAAGTTTAACGTCAGCTAGGAGCAGTGTTGCGAGCGTATCAGCGTCATCGGATGTCAGCGCGCATATTTCTGCAACGGGAATAATTTTCCAAGTGGAGAGGTAAGCTGACTTAGAAATTTCATCGACTTCGCTGTCAGAAATCCAAGCATGCACATCATTTACTACTGCCTTTGTTTTTAACGAATTTGCCAAGTCATGATCAGTTACACACAGGCTTTCATATTGGATTTCGTAAGGTGTTTCAAAAAAGGCTTCAGGATCGGATTCAAGAAAAGCGGCGATCTCCTCTAATGTACCGTATGTCTTTGCTGTTTCCTCTGGCAGACCTACGTTGGCTGCCCATGCACAAGATTGAAGTTGCTGTAATAAGATGGCGTTATCGGTCATGGGGTCTGTGCACTCTAATGGTCTGTGTATATGCTGCTTTTTATCTTGCCATATTTGTCTTAGCACTATTAATCTAACCAAATGTCAGACATAAAAAAACCGCTGGATAGCGGTTTTTTTATGGGTCTTAAGTGTAAAAATTGAAATGAATTAAGACTATAGACCTGCGTCAGCGCGCAATATTTCGGCTTTATCAGTAGCTTCCCATGGGAATTCGCTGCGACCAAAGTGGCCATAAGCGGCGGTCGCTTGATAAATTGGACGTGCTAAATCTAGCATGGCCGTTAAACCGTATGGGCGAAGTTCAAAGTGTTGACGGACTAACTTGATCAGCACTTCTTCAGACACCTTACCAGTACCGAAGGTCTCGATGCTGATAGAGGTCGGCTCTGCCACACCAATAGCGTAAGACACTTGGATTTCACAGCGATCAGCAAGACCTGCTGCAACGATGTTTTTTGCTACATAACGGGCAGCATATGCCGCGCTACGATCCACTTTTGATGGATCTTTACCAGAGAATGCGCCACCACCATGACGGGCCATGCCGCCGTAGGTGTCAACGATGATCTTACGACCGGTTAAGCCGCAATCACCTACTGGACCACCGATAACAAAACGGCCAGTTGGGTTGATAAAGAACTTAGTATCTTTGTTTAACCATTGAGCCGGTAATACAGGCTTGATAATGGTTTCCATCACGCCTTCAATTAAATCGGCTTGTGAAACGTCATCTCTGTGTTGAGTCGACAACACAACTGCATCGATACCGACAATTTTGCCATCATCATAGGCAAAAGTGACTTGGCTTTTCGCATCTGGGCGTAACCAAGGTAGCGTGCCATTTTTACGCACTTCAGACTGACGTTTCACTAATGCGTGAGCATAGGTGATAGGTGCAGGCATCAGAATGTCGGTTTCGTTGTTAGCATAGCCAAACATTAACCCTTGATCGCCAGCCCCTTGCTCTGCAGGGTCTGCGCGGTCTACACCTTGATTAATGTCGGGTGATTGCTTACCAATGGCGTTTAATACTGCGCACGAGTCTGCATCAAACCCCATATCTGAATGGGTATAACCAATTTCACGCACCGTTTTACGGGTGATTTCTTCAATATCAACCCAGGCAGAGGTAGTGACTTCACCACCCACTAATACCATGCCGGTTTTGACATAAGTTTCACACGCTACGCGTGCTTTTGGATCTTGAGCCAGAATTGCATCTAGCACAGCATCAGAAATCTGATCTGCAATCTTATCGGGATGACCTTCTGAGACCGACTCAGAAGTAAACAAGTGCTTTGCCATAGTAGGAAAATCTCGTCGTTAGCATTCAAACGTGTAGAAGCATCTACATCTAGACGGCTATTTTAGTTTAAATCCGATTGCCGATCACCCCCGATAATAAAAAATCCTCTCAGATTGTGACCTGAAAACGACTACGCTCTGTCATAAATAGGTTATTTTACTTATATTTCATAGCATTAAGTTTACTATGTTTTTGAGAAATTTATTTCTCCATTACAAGTGATCCTTGCTATGCCCTCTCAAGTAAACGCCAGCAAAGTGACTGGCTTGTTTCTGCGACTTGTATACCCAAGCGACCTGAATCCTGCATCTTCAGGTTGTTTGGGTACATATTCGCCCATCTTTTGCTGAGTGAATGGTAATTTTAGTTTGCGTCACACTGGCATGTAGGGGAAAATATGCATCCAAATTGCCCGCTAGACCCCACAAACAAGCAGGAGAGAGCATGTCTTCCCGTAAAGTACTCGCAAACGCAATCCGTGCGTTAAGTATGGATGCAGTTCAAAAAGCAAATTCAGGCCATCCCGGCGCCCCAATGGGTATGGCAGATATTGCTGAAGTGCTGTGGAATGATTTCCTTAAGCACAACCCGAACAATCCGAAATGGGTAGATAGAGATCGTTTTATCCTCTCTAACGGTCACGGTTCAATGCTGATTTACTCTTTACTTCACCTGACTGGTTATGAATTACCAATTGAAGAGCTAAAACAGTTCCGTCAATTGCATTCTAAAACACCGGGTCACCCAGAATACGGTTACACACCAGGTGTTGAAACCACAACGGGTCCACTCGGTGCGGGCATCAGCAACGCTGTCGGTATGGCGATTGCTGAGAAAACCTTAGCGGCACAGTTTAACCGTGATGGTCACGATATCGTTGATCACTATACTTACTGCTTCCTCGGCGATGGCTGTTTGATGGAAGGTATTTCCCACGAAGCCTGTTCATTAGCCGGTACTTTAGGTTTAGGTAAACTGGTCGCATTTTGGGATGATAACGGTATTTCTATCGATGGCCATGTTGAAGGCTGGTTTACCGATGATACGCCAAAACGTTTTGAAGCTTACGGCTGGCATGTGATTACCGGTGTTGACGGTCACGATAGCGCGGCAATCCGTGCTGCTATCGAAGCGGCGAAAGCGGTGACTGATAAACCAACAATGATTTGCTGCAAAACCATTATCGGTTTTGGTTCCCCCAACAAATCTGGCAGCCACGATTGTCACGGCGCGCCACTAGGCGATGCAGAAATCGCAGCCGCCCGTGAATTCCTTGGCTGGCCACATGCACCATTTGAAATCCCTGCTGACGTTTATGCGGGTTGGGATGCCAAAGAAGCAGGTGCTGCCCGTGAAGCGGCGTGGAACGAGAAGTTTGCAGCATATCGCGCAGCTCACCCAGAACTGGCTGCTGAATATGAGCGTCGCGTTCTGAAAGGTGAATTACCGGCTGATTTCGAAGAAAAAGCGCAGGCATTCGTGCAAGCATCACAGGACAAAGCCGAAGGCATTGCGAGCCGTAAAGCCTCACAAAATGCTATCGGTGCATTTGGCGCTATGTTGCCTGAACTGTTAGGCGGCTCTGCTGACTTAGCGGGTTCTAACTTGACACTGTGGTCAGGTTCTAAAGGTATTCAAGACGACCCAGCTGGTAACTACATTTACTACGGCGTGCGTGAATTCGGCATGAGTGGCATTATGAACGGTGCTTCGCTGCATGGTGGTTTCATCAATTACGGCGCAACGTTCATGATGTTCATGGAATATGCTCGTAACGCAGTGCGTATGTCGGCACTGATGGGCATTCAAAACATCTTCGTTTATACCCATGACTCTATCGGTCAAGGTGAAGATGGCCCAACGCATCAGCCAGTTGAGCAATTAGCTAACCTGCGTATGACGCCAAATATGGCCGTATGGCGTCCATGTGATGCGGCAGAAACGGCAGTTTCTTGGAAAGCTGCGATTGAGCGCCGTAATGCACCTACGTCACTGATCTTCAGCCGTCAAAACCTGAAAGCTCAAGCGCGTACCGCTGAGCAATTAGCTAATGTGGCTAAAGGTGCTTATGTACTGCAAGACTGTGCGGGTACACCAGAACTGATCCTGATCGCAACTGGTAGCGAAGTACAATTGGCAATGGATGCAGCCGCTGCACTGACTGAGCAAGGCAAACACGTTCGCGTAGTCTCTATGCCATCGACAACTGAGTTCGATAAGCAAGATGCTGCTTATAAAGAATCTGTATTACCACGTGCTGTGACTAAACGTGTGGCTATCGAAGCGGCGCATACCGATTTCTGGTACAAGTATGTCGGTTTTGAAGGCACAGTTGTGGGCATGACCACATTTGGTGAGTCTGCACCGGGTAACGTGCTATTGAATCACTTCGGTTTCACCGTTGAAAATGTGCTGAATGCTGCAAAATCATTGGGCTAATGGCTCAAGGGATTAGATTCAATACAAAAGGTTAAACTTTTTAAGTGTTAATCTGTATAATGCGGCCTGCAATCGTTTGCAGGCCGTTTTTGTATTAAGAGGAAATTGAGACCTCAATGATCCGAGTCGCTATCAATGGTTATGGCCGTATCGGCCGCTCTATTCTCCGAGCTTTATATGAGTCTGGAAAACGGCAGCAAATGCAGATTGTCGCGATTAATGAATTAGCTAAACCTGAAGCCATTATTCATCTGACCCAGTACGACACCACCCACGGTCGGTTTGCGCATAAAGTGAAGCTTGTTGATGATCATATGCTGATTGGCGACGATGCGATAAAAATTCTCCACGAGCCCGATCCGGCAAAACTCCCTTGGCACGAGATGGACATAGATATTGTCTATGAAGCCACAGGCGTATTAGTCGATCGTCAAAGCTGCGAAGCCCATATTCACGCCGGCGCTAAACAAGTGCTGATAAGTCATCCATCCTCAGCCGATGTCGATGGCACTATCGTCTATGGTGTAAACCACGATTTACTTCGCGCCGAACACACTGTGGTGTCCAACGCTTCTTGCACCACAAACTGTATCGTGCCAGTGATCGATGTGCTTGACCGCCACTTCGGCGTTAAAAGCGGTGCCATTACCACTATCCATTCGGCGATGAACGATCAGCAAGTGATTGATGCTTACCATGATGATTTGCGTCGAACCCGCGCCGCGGGCCAATCGATTATCCCTGTCGACACTAAACTTGCCCGCGGCATTGAGCGGATCTTGCCGCACATGAAAAATAAGTTTGAGGCGATTTCGGTGCGCGTGCCCACCATCAACGTGACCGCCATCGATTTGTCCGTGACCTTAGAAAAAACCGTCGATATTGCCACAGTCAATCAGGTGCTGGAATCAGCCGCCAATGGGCGATTTAACGGCATCTTAGGCTATACTGATGAGCCCTTAGTCTCATGTGATTTCAACCATGATCCGCGCTCCAGTATTGTCGATGGTACCCAGACCCGCGTGAGCGCCGGTCAGTTGGTGAAGTTACTCCTGTGGTGCGATAACGAGTGGGGTTTTGCCAATCGTATGTTAGATACGAGTTTGGCGATGATCGCGGCCAAGCGAGGCTGATAAAAGTAGATTATTCACTTGTGGGTCACTGAATTTATGCCAATTCGATGGGATGTCGAGCGCCGAGCGGCAGTCAATTCATACCGGCTATAGTGTGAAACAGTTTGTTTTTTGATTATAAAAGGAAGCGTTACCATGGCAATTATCAATATGTCAGATCTGGATCTACAAGGTAAGCGCGTGCTTATCCGCGAAGATCTCAATGTCCCTGTCAGCAATGGCGTCGTCACCAGTGACGCACGTCTGCGCGCCTCTCTACCGACTATCGAGTTGGCCCTTGAAAAAGGTGCGGCTGTGATGGTGATGTCGCATTTAGGTCGTCCGACTGAAGGCGAATACAATGCTGAATATTCTATGCAACCTGTGGTCGATTATTTGGCAAAAGCCCTGTCTTGTCCTGTGCGTTTAGCGACGGATTATTTAGATGGCGTTGACGTTGCCGTGGGTGAAGTGGTTGTGTTCGAAAACGTGCGTTTCAACGTGGGTGAAGGTAAGAACAACGAAGCCTTATCGAAAAAAATGGCGGCGCTGTGTGATGTCTATGTGATGGACGCCTTCGGTACAGCACATCGTGCCCAAGCATCGACCCATGGCGTGGGCATGTTTGCCCCAATTGCCTGTGCCGGTCCATTACTGGCACAAGAATTAGATGCCTTAGGCAAGGCATTAGATAACCCTGCGCGTCCAATGGTGGCGATTGTCGGTGGCTCTAAAGTGTCGACTAAGCTGACCGTGCTAGAAAGTCTTTCAGGCATAGTTGATCAGTTAGTGGTTGGCGGCGGTATTGCCAATACTTTCATTGCAGCGGCGGGCTACAATGTCGGTAAATCGCTGTATGAAGCGGATTTGATCGACGAAGCTAAGCGTTTAGTGGCTAATGCTAAGAGCCGTGGCGCCGATATTCCTGTGCCGACCGATGTGGTCGTTGCGGGCGAGTTTAGCCCAACAGCAGCGGCAACGTTAAAATCGGTTAGCGAAGTCGCTGATGGTGAAATGATTTTTGATATTGGTCCAGATAGCGCTGAAGCACTGGCTAAAATCATCGAATCTGCTGGCACTATCGTGTGGAACGGCCCTGTGGGCGTGTTCGAATTCGACCAATTCGGTGAAGGTACTAAGCGTATCGCCCAAGCGATTGCTGATTCAAAAGCGTTCTCTATCGCTGGTGGTGGTGACACTTTGGCTGCGGTTGATAAGTACGGTATTGCCGATAAAGTGTCTTACATTTCGACTGGCGGCGGTGCTTTCCTCGAGTTCCTCGAAGGTAAAGAATTACCGGCTGTGGCTATGTTAGAAAAGCGCGGCGCTTAATCATTAAGTTTTAAAAAACGCGGCGCATAAGACGCCGCGATAAGCTCTGATAACATCAAAGCTTTGATAAAAAGTAAAAAATTATAAAAAAACCGCCCGTATTCATCTAAGGTACTTAATTTAAGTTGTTTATTTAAGGTACAGAGTTGAATGCGGGTATAAAAATCCATCCAAACGATAGCGACCTCGGTGATAGATATCACCCTATTATTGGAGTTAAAAAATGGCGTTAATTTCCCTACGACAACTACTTGATCACGCAGCAGAACATGGATACGGTGTGCCTGCGTTTAACGTTAACAACTTAGAGCAGATGCGTGCCATCATGCAGGCCGCTGAAGCAACAGACAGCCCTGTGATAGTGCAAGCTTCTGCTGGCGCGCGTAAATACGCTCGCCCACAGTTCTTAAAATATTTGATGGCAGCAGCTCTTGAGCAGTACCCAGATATTCCTGTGTGTATTCACCAAGACCACGGTACCGATCCTGATATTTGTCAGCGTTCTATCCAATTAGGCATGTCATCAGTCATGATGGACGGCTCTTTGATGGCTGACGGCAAAACGCCTGCATCGTACGAGTACAACGTTGATGTTACCCGTCGTACAGTGGCATTTGCCCATGCGTGTGGTGTGTCAGTTGAAGGTGAAATCGGCTGTTTAGGCAGCTTAGAAACTGGCCAAGCTGGCGAAGAAGATGGTGTTGGTGCATCAGGTATTTTAAGTCACGATCAAATGCTGACTAGCCCTGAAGAAGCGGCGCGTTTCGTTGCCGATACCCATGTTGATGCACTCGCGATTGCTATCGGTACTAGCCATGGTGCATATAAGTTCAGTCGTAAACCGACGGGCGATGTACTGCGTATCGACCGCATCAAAGAAATTCATGCGCGTATTCCTAACACTCACTTAGTGATGCACGGTTCATCTTCTGTGCCACAAGAGTGGCTAAAGATCATCAACCAATATGGTGGTCAGATCCCAGAAACCTACGGTGTACCATTAGAAGAAATCGTAGAAGGTATCAAACACGGTGTACGTAAAGTCAACATTGATACCGACTTACGTTTAGCATCAACGGGTGCCGTTCGTAAATTCCTAGCTGAACACCCAAGTGAATTTGATCCACGTAAATTCCTGAAAGCATCCATGGAAGCCATGGCCGATATCTGTACGGTTCGCTATGAAGCTTTCGGCTGTGCAGGTCAAGCATCTAAGATTAAGCCATTGTCTTTACAAGCAATGTATAAAGCGTACCAGTCTGGTGCGTTAGATCCTAAGATCAATATGTAAGCGTTATTGCTGAGATAAAAACCCGCTAAAGCGGGTTTTTTTATACTTAAAATAGCTGCAATTTTCATTTTTTAATCGTAAATGTTAATATCGCGCAGATTTTCAGGGGAAAATACTAACCCTTATTAATATGTGCTTATTCAGCATCGCTGGGACGAACAGATATTTATAGGGATTGGATTTAACGGAACAGGAACGGATAAACATGAAGAAAGTACTGACCGCAGCACTATTAATGACTGCACCTTTTATGGCGACAGCTGGGGCCGATTTTGTAAAAGGCGATGAGACATTCGCAGGTGAAGCTGAGCTTGGTGCAACCTTAACCACAGGTAACACTGAAACCTCATCATTCAAAGGACGTTTAAATCTTAAGCATGAGCTTGGCGATTGGGAGAATCAGTACTTACTCGAAGGTTTATATAAAGAGGATACAGGTTCTGTTACCGCGAAACGCTATTTAGCGGGTGCACAAGGTAACTACAAGATGACAGATCGTAGCTACTTGTTTGCTAACGGTAATTATGAAGTCGATCCTTTCACCGGTTATGATTACACGCTATCTGGCGCCGCGGGTTATGGTTATAGATTCTATGATACTAACAAGACCTTTTTAGATGTCGAAGTCGGTCCAGGTTATATCTATCAGCGTCTTGATACAGAGCAAGCACTTATCGAAGGCCATGATACCAATGACAGCGTCGTTGCTCACGGTGTGATCAACTTTGAAACCGAAATCACTGACACCTCTAAATTCCAACAACGTTTCGTTGCCGATTACGGTGATAAGCTCGATGCCCGTTCTGAAACTTCGTTAACGGCGAATATTATCGGCGCATTAGCAATGAAGTTTGCCATTATTGTGCGCTACAACAGCGAGCCGTTGGATAATAAGAAAAGTACAGATACAGAAACCAATATGACCTTGTTATATTCCTTCTAATGCTGTGACGCTGATTAGAAACTAAAAAGCACCTTTGAGGTGCTTTTTTATTGGCTCTTTTTAGACTAAGTTAAATGTTCCTTTATTAGTTATCGCTGTAGTTATACAAAAATTAATGTTTTAAACGCCTTTGGTTATAGGGTAATGCATAGAAAGTTGCGTTTTATCAACATTTACTATGCCGAAGCTATGGTAATTTTCGACTAATTTCCTACGTAGAGATGAACTTTAATGAAATTACAGCGGTTGTTTAAAGGCAGTGGAATGGCGTTATGGAGTCTATTCTGCGTTGCAATATTGAGCGGATTCTCACCTGCAGCATGGGCTATGACAGAAGGGATAGAACGGCTTAATTTAACCGCCTCGAGTGTGGGTTATGTTGCCGTCTTTGTGTTTGTACTTGCATACATAATGGTGATGGCTGAGGAGTCGTTACATTTACGCAAGTCGAAACCTGTGCTGGTCGCGGCAGGGATTATCTGGGGCATGATAGGTTTTGTGTATGTACAAAATGGTATGTCTGAAGTGTCGGAAGCGGCATTCAAACATAACTTGCTTGAATATGCTGAGCTTCTACTCTTCTTACTCGTGGCGATGACTTATATCAATGCTATGGAAGAGCGAAATTTGTTTGATGCCATTCGTGGTTGGCTTGTCGGCCGTGGTTTTAGTCTAAGAACCGTATTTTGGTTGACGGGGTTTATGGCGTTCTTTATCTCACCCGTGGCAGATAATTTAACGACTGCGCTATTGATGTGTGCCGTGGTGATGAAGGTGGGGGCAGGGCAACGCAAGTTTATCACCCTAGCCTGTATCAACATTGTTGTTGCGGCTAATGCGGGTGGCGCGTTTAGCCCGTTTGGCGATATCACGACCTTAATGGTGTGGCAAAAAGGATTAGTGCACTTTAGCGATTTCTTCCATCTGTTTATTCCTGCTTTAGTGAACTTTGCATTACCCGCTGCCATTATGAGTGTGTTTATCCCACATTTCGTGCCAGAGCCAGAAAAAGAGCATGTTTATACTAAGCCGGGTGCTAAGCGAATTGTTGCGTTGTTTTTACTCACAATCGCTACGGCAGTGTGTGCTCATTCCTTCTTAGGTATGCCGCCTGTATTGGGTATGATGACGGGATTAGGTTTCTTACAATTCTTTGGTTTTTATCTGCGTAAAACCTTCAATCGTTCCGTTGCCCGCGAACGTGCAAAGGCTGAATTGCGTCAGGACGAGCAGCGTCTGCAGCAACTTGGTAGTGTGGTGCCCTTCGATGTGTTTAGCAGAATCTCCCGTGCTGAATGGGATACCCTGTTGTTCTTTTATGGTGTAGTGCTATGTGTGGGTGGCCTTGGCTTTATGGGGTACTTGAGCTTAGTATCTGAGGCTTTGTATTCCAATTGGGATACGACCTATGCCAACGTGGCTATCGGTCTGTTGTCTTCGGTTGTTGATAATATTCCGGTGATGTTTGCTGTGTTGACGATGAACCCTGAGATGGCCTTAGGCCAATGGTTACTGGTAACGTTAACCGCAGGAGTTGGGGGCAGTTTATTGTCAATTGGCAGTGCTGCAGGGGTCGCGTTAATGGGACAAGCTAGGGGGATTTACACCTTTGGGGCCCATTTGCGTTGGACACCTGTCATTGCGCTGGGTTATATCGCGAGCATTTTAGTACATATGTGGCTCAATGCTGCGATGTTCTAAATAAAAGTACTGCTCATTCATCTTTTGGGCTGTATTGACGTTTGTGAGTCGTTTTATAGCAGATAATATCGCGAATTATTTAGCGAACAACATCGATCTAACAAAATTCAATCGCATAACGTCTAGATATCAATGAATAAAATAGAGGCATCCGATGGATGCCTCTATTTGTTTGGATATGTCATGGGAAGGATTATTGCGGTAGAACTTGGATTAAATCCAGCTTGTTATTGGCTTTTGCGCCGTAGATCTGAATCGCGACTTTAATTTGTGCCACTGAACCACTTGGATCCTGCTGAGCCCAATCTAAGCCTGCTATCTCAAATTGATATTGACCGCTTGTGACTTCGGTTAATTTACCGCTGCATTCTCCAAGACTTTGGCAACGATAATTTTGGGTAACATGCCAGTGTTTCCATGCCTTCGGATTCGAGGATTCCTTGGCTTTGTCGGGGAACCCAAAATAGTAAATATCATAGGTTTTTGCCGCAGTGATCGCTTCTTGTTGCGCATCCGTCAGTGAAAATTGAATTGTCCCTGTACTCGAGTCAAATTGCTCAAGCTTGAGATTTATCTGCGTTGCTTCATCAATGTTTATTGCATTTTCGACGGGAGGTGGCGGTGTCGGCGGATCTTCAGGCTCAGTGTTATTGCTGTCACTGCCACATCCTACGAGCATTAATGTCGCGAGGGTCAATGTGAGTAATGGGTATTTCATCACAGTCTCCTTAATTGAAATGCCCTGTATGGCAAGTGGTGCATTCCATGTCTGTTTTTACACTTGCCGCTGAGCCTAATGTGCTAGTACTACCGTGACAAGTTTGGCAATCTTGTGCATTTGGTGTTGGCTTACTACCAACAAGGGCGCCGATATTCTCCCCTTGATAGGCACGATTTAATACATCGACTAAGTAATAAGCCATAGACGCGGATAAGCGGTAACAGCGTTCACCTTTTTTCGCGAATGGTAAGCCAGAAGACTTTGACCAGTTACTGATAGATGAGTGACATAACACGCTCTTGGCTTTTGATGAACTGCCCACAAGAGCCGTTTTTTCTGCTGTCGAGCCAATACCAGTAACAAATTCAGGTGAAGATAAAGGGAGCGTTGTATTTTCGTAGTAGCGGAAGGTATTAGCTATCACGGCGTTATTGTGACCATTAATGTCATCTAAAATATTCACTAACATGCCTATCGCATTAAGATTACCGCAGAGCGTGCCTTGACCCGTTACCCCTGCAAAACCATAGGCGGCTAATGCCGTTGGAATTGTTTTGAACTTGTCTGCATCGGCACTATTGGATTGGGCTAGCATAGTCACAACGGCATGAAAAACTTGGTGCATACAACCACCACCCGTTTCATAGGCCAGTTTTGCTGTTGCCATTGCATCAAGTGGAACGTATTTAAGTTTCTCACCTATCGCTAATTGATATTGACCATCGGCATTCGTTGCCGCGAGAACCGATGTTCCCATGAGTGTTGCACCTGCCGCAGCGGTGCTAATACCAATAATACGGGTTAATGCTTGACGTCTATTTATGCTCATTATGTATTTCCTCTATGTAGGATTACTTCTATTTATCAAATGCTAAAGATAAATTGATGACGTAAATTCTAAGCATGCTTGAGATAAATATTGTGATTTACGCCGGAGGATATTTGTCTTTTACATGAGCGGTAAATAGCGTTACTACAATAGAATTAACCGACTTAAATTCTGCATTTAAATTAACTAAACAGATTGCAAGGTGCTCATCGTCCCGATATTTATTATATTTATTATATTTATGTAAATTTATGCCGAATTTTCCATGTGCTAAATGGCATTTATTCCTGTGAGTTAACGCATGTTTTTGCCTAATAGCGCTGAACTTGGGGGTCGTCTCACGAAAATTAACTATTTGCTGACTTGGGTTAGCAAGATCACATTAATCATTAGTTAGTTTGCATAGACTTAACTTTGTGTTTTTATGGAGTTGAGTGGATGTTGATGCAATTGGGAGACTGCAGGTTTGATCGGGAACGAGGCATACTGATTGAGTTGTCTCGCGATGAATCTTGGCATCTTCCTCGAGCCGAGTTACAAGTGCTTAATTTGCTTGTTGAGCATCAAGGTAAGTTGGTTTCTAAGCATATGCTGAAGACGGGGGATGGAAAGCATCCGCCGCTAACTGATACCTCTGTGGCCCGTGCTGTCTTTATGCTTCGCAGCTTTCTTGGACCTCAATATGAGGGCTTGATTGAAACCGTGAAAGGCCAAGGTTATTTACTTCAACCATCTAATGGGACTGAGTTTAGAGGTGTTAATTACCTCAGATTGCATACAGTGCCTTTGTGGAGTGCCTTAGTATTATTCGGGTTTATGTTAGCGTTTTCGGTGTTTTATTTGAATCATACGGATCACAGCAAGCCAACCCAAGCACTTATGACCTCAATATTACCTTTGGCTTCTGGCCAGCAAGTACGATTACACTTATTTGCTGATTCCAATACTAATAACACTTTACTCTTCGAATTAGGTGAGCGCTTAAGTGCAGGATTAATCGCCTGCGGTCAAAGTGATTGGGCTGATGTTTATGCTTCTTTGTCCCATGATAAACAAGTGCTTAATATTACTTTTCGAGGCGAAAAACTCGGTCAGTCAGTGATCCGTAATATTAAAATCAGTGATTTCACTCGACCGAAAACCTTCATCGATGCTGCTTGGCTGCAGGAGGTTAACATCTGTGGCTAAATGGCTAAAGTGGACGATTAATATTGTTATCTTGTCGGCATTGATTATGGCCTGCGGTGTGATATACAAACAGTCGGCTACCAATCAGACGATGATTTTAAATTGCAGCTCTGAATTATTCGACCGCCATTCTAGTGCCAATTCTAGCGGCAGTTCGAGTGTTAGCAGTGACGGTAAATTTTACCTACTCGTGGATGTTTTGATTGCCGCTGACAATACGCAGATCAATTATCGTTACTTTAATATTGACGGTACGAGTGCGGGCAATATTTTAATGCAAGGCAAAGTCGACAGTATTGAGGCCAATAGCATGACCTATAAAGTTACCGTTAAAACGAAAACGGAATCTGAAATTGAAAAGCAAAAAAATTGGCCAGAACATATGAAATATCTATCCTATATCAGCAGCTTACATTTTAATGACTCGGAAATGCACAATCTCAGTATCGAGGTGTTAGATATGGATGACACCAAAGATTATGCCGTGGTCCTTTTTCAGCCTAGCAATACCATTTGTGGATGCAGAATCGTAAATAGTCGAATTTAATCAGTGAATTTGAGTTTATTTCAGTTAAGATTAGTGCTCATTGATTTGTGATTACTGTGGTGAGTCTCCAGTGAGGGATTCATGAAAAGGGTGTTGTGTCTAAGATACGTGTAAAGCAAGAAGAATCCCTGTCGATTAAGTTCAGCCATCAGATGGAAAAGGGCGATAATCGTCAGCTTGATCTCTATTTCTTTTTACCTAAGGAAATGGGCATAGGCTCGCGCACGCTCAATGAAGAAGAGTACTACTACAGCTCAATAGTTGGACGTCGCTCATACTATTCAGAAGGCTTGCACTTACCTCTGGTGCAGGGGCGTTTTGCCAGTTTAAATCGCCGTACTGTTGAAGAATTCAGATTGTACCTAAATCTCTTCGCCTATCAGTTTGCGGTTGCGGTTGAAAACGATGTTAAAGAACTCAATCAAATCACAGATGTAACCCATTTTTATTTTGCCCTCGACGAATTACGCGAACAAATTGCTCAGTTGCTGAAAAAGTTTCGCCGTAACGAACCGGGTGATCCCAAATGGAAATCTTACTTTGAAAATGCTGATAACTACTTGTCTTGGTTTTGTGAGCAGCAGTTACTCAAAGTGCTCGCTTATGCGACTCGTACCAGTGATTTCAACGATATTTTAGAGCGGGTACTCACGCTCTGCCGTAATGAATGTGCCTATCGTGATGAGCATAAGTACAACTCAGCGCAAACTAAGCAAGATCCTAATCGTATCTCTAATAAGATGTTGTTGTTGCGCCGTTTAATCCAACAAGGTGTGGTACTCAAAGAAGAGTTAAAGCCTTTAGGGATTGGCCTTAAAAAGTTTACGACAGGACTGGCGACCGCGTTAGTGATGTTGGTCGTGTCTGCGTTGATAATTCAAGCGCAGGGCGCCTTTAGTGGTTTTACTATTGCGCTAGTGCTGACCTTGGCCGTGATCTACGGTTTCAGGGAAATCTTTAAGGACGATGTGCGCAATGCCATGTGGCGATTTATTCAGCGGGGTCGACCACGTTGGAGCCGCATTTTACGGGATACTACGAGTCAGGCGGTTATCGCTAAGCAGTTGGTATGGCTTGAGTTTATGCGTCAGCAAGATCTACCCGAAAAAGTCAGTGACATTCTAAAGCACAGACATAGCCAAAATAAGGTCGATGCGGAAATTCTGCACTATAAAATCGCCACTAAGGTGAATCAGAGTGAATTCCAAGCGGGATATTCGACTATTCAAGAGCAAGTGAGCTTTAGCTTAGTGCCTTTTGCCCGTTATTTAGAACGGGGTAAAGCGAAGATTTATAAGGAAGTTGAAGGCAAAATTAGTTATGAATCGGTTGAGCGGCGCTATCAAGTCAACCTGATTTTAGTGTTGCGTGATGGGCGCGAAGCCCCACAGTATATTCGCTATAAAATCACCATGAATCGCTCGGCAATCATAGAAATTACCCAGAGTCAGTTGCCTGACTCCGTTAATGCACCCGAATCTACGATTGATGACGAGTAAAGGCTTGACCGATATTCTGATCGTTATTTTGCTTCGCCCGTTTTAGGGCGACTTCGGCATTATTCAAATATTGCTCTAATGTCTGGCCTTCTTGATAACCCGCAATACCAATACTAATACCTTCCCCTAAGCCATTACCATTGAGCTTTTCCATCATATTGAGGGCAAAGTTGTGCGCATGGGTGGCGTCTGTGTCAGGTAACATCACAATGAGCTTCCCTAGCTGCCAATGCAGAATTTGATAATTAGCTGGAATTTCAAGCAATAATTGCACTTCTATTTCTTGCTGACGATTTGCCAGTTGGTCGATATCACTCATGTGGCTTAGCATGCCCTCTGGATTGATATCCATTAACAGTAAGCTTGAGCTGAGACGGCTTGGTGGCGGCAGAGAGTTAAAGTAACGTTCTAAATCTGCCAAATTCAGCAGAATAGTACTGCGATGGGGCACAAGGTTACGCTTCTCTGTGCCTCGACCACGCTCGGCGGCTTGCTCTAAAGTGCAGACGATATAATCAATCTCACCATCGGCGGCCACATGGCCCTTCAAGGTAGCTTGCAAACAATTGGAATGCGCCTGTTTAGGTGAGCATAGAATTTGCCCTTGCCACTGACCTTGCATGGCAATTTGGGCGCTGATCCTCTGCCATTGATTGCCTAAATCATTCGCGAGTAATGACGCTAAATCTTGATTTAAATCGCCATTGAGTTGCATTAGCGCATCGAATACTGGATTGATTTTAATCAGTTTACCGTTAGCATCTGTGAGGGCTGTCGCGACTGTGTTATCGCATAAAAGCTCACTGAGAAAAGCATTTTGTTTGCTGCTGATTAACTCACTGATGTCCTCAAGGGTGATTAATAGATGTGGTGAGCCTCGGCTCGCCCTTGGTGCTTGGCGGATATGAACCCGCAGCGTGGGGCCATCGATACTGTCTAGACTGATTTCACCAGACCATTGACCTGTTTTATGTACCTGCTCCATTAACTCCGTGTAGGTTTTATCATCGAGGCATAAGGTACGCTGTAGGCTTCGGTCTGTCAGTTCATCTAATGGTACTAAGGTCGCTTGTGACGCTTTAGTATTTGCGCTGATGACTCTGGCATTTTCGTTTACCATCATAAAGCCGATGTCACTATTAAATAAGCCATTAGCAACATCAATACTGTATTGGCGTGAACGCTGTTGTAAGCGATACATGTGGCTGAGTAGTACAACCCAAGCGGCTAAAACCGTTAATATTAACGATGCCACAATGACAATGTTTTGCCATTGTGAGAAACGAGCAGCTATGTCTGAGTTGCGCACATAGGAGAGTAAAAAATATTCTCTGTGGGTCTCAGGTTGTGCTGTGAGTTCGATTTTAAGGTAAACAAAAGTGGCTTCTTCACCGTGGAATTGCCCAAAGTTGCTCATGGACATATCGCGCCACAGGGCCGGATAGCTCTGTTTTAAACTTGCTCCTAAGGTCTCTGGCATATTGCTTAGAGGGGCGAGATCGCTAGCGCCAGCATAGAGTAATCCCTGAGTATCAAGCACTAACATAGGGGATTTATTGCTCGAAAAGGCTGGTTTTATGGCCTCCAGCATTTTTACCATAGAGTTGTATGTCACCAGATAACCGATAGAACTCTGATCGGGCTTCTCTAGCCACGCCATTTGATACATATAAGGTTCAAGTATGCCGTCTATCGGAATAAATTCCAGCGGTGAGGTATAAACTTCTTTGCCACCCATGCTCCGACTCGCTCCAAGTAAGGTCGGTGGTAAGGCATCTTTATTGAAATTAGGGGGAGTTGAGAATTTATAGTTACCTTGGGGATCGTACAGTGCAATGCCGAGTAACTCAGGAATATGTTTTACTAGATCTTGCCAGTTTTCCTGCAATTTAAGTTGTTGCTTGGCGGTAGGATTGCTTAAGTATTGTTTTAGCAGTTCCCCATTGGCGAAAATTTGGGTTCGAAATTGCTGAAAAGACACTTTATCTGCGATCAATGAGCCTATGGTTTGCAGTTCACTGTATCTTTGCGTTGCCCACTCTTCTTGCAGGCGTCGTTCACCTAACGTAATGATTAAGTGAGTTAAAATAATCATGCCAATCACCAGCATAGAAAGCTGGCTTGCAATAGCGAGTAAGCGTTGATGCGACCAATAGATCCCTTGAGTTAAAGAGAGCAGTGGCGCAGCGGGATACGTGCTTGGGTTATTCTTCAGCATGAACCGATTATGAGTGGGTGAACTGTTAATTTCGCTATGTTAACACGAAAGAATTGTTACGACAGTGCCAAGTTACTCAGCAAGATTCCTTGAGTAAAAGTTAAGACGATTCACACATGTACCACTCACGTAATCGACAGTGTTATCTGCTGGGGTATTTCAGTCGATTTTGGCTGTATTAGAATGCCGTTTAGCCTAAGGCGCCTAATATGCGATGCTTGAATTCGCAGCCGTAGGACTCAACTTGTTCACGACAGATGTCGATATCAACACCCGCTAATCCTTCGATGGCTGAAACTTGTACCGTTTCAATATAGTGTGGCGCTAATGCGATGAAAGCATGTACGGCGGCATAAGAACCGGCGAGTTTGGGGCGACAATGTTCCATATAGGCGGCTTCATTATCCGCATTGAGGGAAATGGATAAACTATCAACGCAGTTGGCTAGTTCCGGCAAAATATTGCGCCTATGGACTAAATTACCTAAACCATCGGTATTAATACGTACTCGTCCGCCTCTTTGTTTAATTTCTTTCGCCACCGCCAGCAAGGTTGGAAGATTTAAGGTCGGTTCACCATAGCCACAAAACACATATTCTTCGAAGTCTTTAACATCGCCAAGCAGTGGAATGATTTCTTCGGGCTTAGGTTGGTGACACAGTGCCAGTTGATATTCGTGGATCTGTTTACTGCCATTATGTTTTGGACAAAACGCGCAGCGCAGGGTGCAGCGACCCGTAATATTAAGGTAGCGACTGCGACGAATATCATAGACAAGCGTTTCAGTCGCACAGGTTTCATTTGTGCAAACTTCATCTGTTATGAGACCGTTCGCTAGGGTTTCTGTGGTGACAACTTGTGGTTTATCAATATTTTGCTTGTGCAGATGCTCAGACATAATGATGGGTTTCATTCTAACGATAGCTGACGACTTAAACACAGTGTAGCGAAAGCCTGATGCGATAACTGTCAACTAGATCGCAACTTGAAAGCTCAAGCCACTCGCGGCAGACTCAAAATGACATAGATGATTGAGAGGTTATTGACTCGCACTGAGGATTAAAAAGAGAGCCTAAGCTCTCTTTTTAAGGTTCAAGATATTGATTAACTGCTTCTAGTTAACTTCCTATAGATAGTCTTTTTTATAGTCAGTGGGGACTGGCGGCTCTAAATGCTCAGGTGTAAAGTCCACTTCATGGTCTTTTTTAGGCTGCCACCACCAATTGAAGAAGCGGCTGCTAGTGCGCTTAACGTCGTCGAGTATGATGTACAGCAAGGGTACTAAAATTAGCGTCACAACGGTCGAGAACAGGATACCGAAGGCGAGGGATGTCGCCATAGGGATCACAATTTGCGCCTGCAAACTACGTTCGAGAATAATAGGCACTAAGCCGACGAAGGTGGTGAGTGACGTCAGGATGATCGCCCTAAAACGATAACAGCCTGAATCGACCGCCGCCTGCCTGACCGATTGCCCTTGCTCCCGCGCACGGTTCACAAAGTCTACCAAAATCAAGGAGTCGTTCACTACCACTCCCGCTAATGCCACTATGCCGCAGAGACTTAACACGCTCATCGCGAGTCCCTGAATTAAGTGACCAAACAGGGCGCCGATAATCCCGAAGGGGATCACAGACATGATGATTAACGGCTGACTGTAGGATTTAAGTGGCACGGCCATCAAAGCATAAATGGTGAACAGTGCAAAGAAGAAGCCTTGCATCAAACCGACCATGGCATTCTGTTCATCCAAACTGCCACCGTCCAGTGCAGTTTGGATTTTAGGGTACTTGGCCTGCAATTGTGGCAGGTAATCTTTTTGGATTTCCTGTACCACTTTTGAAGGTTCAACGATGTTTTTGTTGGCATTTGCCGTGATGGTGATCGCTCGCTTACCGTCAACACGGGTAATTGAGGCGTAGGATTCACCTTTTTCAATTTGTGCCACAGTCGAGAAGGGAACCGAAGTGCCTGTTGGCGTGCGGATCAGCATATTTTCAAGATAACCCACAGTACGACGTTGCTCTAATGGGTAGCGCACCATCACCTTGATTTCTTCTTTATTACGCAAAATCCGTTGGGCTTCGTAACCGTAGAAACCATAACGTACTTGGCGAGCTAAATCGGAAAGCGTGAGGCCAAGGGCTTCTGCCTCTGGACGTATCTTCAGGCGAATTTCATGGCTGCCCGATGAAAAGTTGTCGGCAATATCGTACACGCCTTCATAGCTGGCGAGTTTTTGCTTCAATTCTTTAGAGGCTGCGGACAGCTCATCGAGGTCACTCGAGGTCAATCTGAAGGAAATATCGCCGCCAGCATCGTTGGTGCTCGCGTTAAAGCTGAGTTTTTTGACTGACAAAAGCTCGGGCAATTGTTCACGCCACGCGGCAGCAATCGTCACTCCATCGACTTCACGGTCTTCACCTTTCGTCAGTTCGGCAAAAATGAAGGCCGAGGTACGGGAGCTCATATTGATAAAGCTATGCTTCACCACTTGATAGCCGTTATCTTTCTCCATTTTTTCGTTCATCTTGTACAGGGCTTCTTCTATGCTCTGTACCACTTTTAAGGTGTTACCTTCGGAGCTGCCTTCATCCATTTCAAGTTCAACTTGAATAAAGTCTGAGGGAATGTCAGGGAAAAATACCCAGCGCACTTTGCCACTGGCGACTAGGGCAATCGACAGAATCAATACACCGATAAAGGCCGCGACCACGTTGTATCTGTGTTTGATACAGCGCTCGAGGAAGTTGCGATAGCTGTGGTGAATAAAGTATTGCACTCTGTCGTTAAAATTGGCTTTTAGGTGGCCAAAGAATCCCTTTGGTGCGCCAGTTTTTTTAAACTTCATGTGCGCTAAATGCGCTGGCAGAATGAATTTAGACTCTACCAGTGAGAAGGCTAAACAGAGGATGACCACCATACCGATGGATTTCCAGATAATCCCCATAGGGCCAGAAACCATTAACATGGGAATAAATGCCGCAATTGTGGTTAAGACCCCGAAGGTCGCGGGCATCGCCACTTTTTGCGCGCCGCGGATCACGTTCTCAACCGAGTGACCGTGGCGTTCGACCTCTGTGTAGGCACTCTCGCCGATGACAATGGCATCATCCACCACTATTCCGAGCACCAAGATAAAAGCGAATAGGGTCAACATGTTGATCGTCATGGAGAAAGGTTCGAGCGGCATGACCAACATAGTGCCGAGGAAACACACGGGTATCCCCATCATGACCCAAAATGCTAACTTCAGATCGAGGAACATGGCTAAGATGATAAACACCAACAAGGCACCGTAAAACATGTTCGACATCATCATGTCTAAGCGGCCCTGGAGATAGTGGGTCATATCACCCCAAGTATCGAGTTGAGCGTTCGCTGGCAGTGTGGCGCGGCGCTGCTCTACGTACTGTTTGACTTGGTCTGCAATGTCTAAGGCGTTTTGATCATCAATGCTGGTAACTTCAATAATCGCAGCGGGTTTGCCGTTAAAGCGGGTATATTCCAAACGTTCTTCGAAATCATCTTTGATGGTCGCGACTTGTGGCAGCATCACGCGGCTACCGTCTGCGCGAGTTGTGACGACTATATTGGCAAAGTCATCGCCCGTGTAGGCTTGGCCTTTGGTGCGCAATAGAATATCGCCATCTTGAGCACGAATAGAGCCACCTGGTAAGTCTAAGGAGGAGTTTTGCACTGCTAATGCGACTTGTGAGAAGGTCAAGCCGTACTCTCGTAACTTATTCTCAGAAACTTCAATACCGATTTCATAATCGCGCACCCCTGTGACTTTCGCACGGGTTACCGCGGGGAGTTGGGTTAAATCGTCACGAACCGATTTAGCCAATTCTTTCATATCGTGGAGTGTCATATCGCCATAAACAGACACCCAAATGACGTTATTCTCAGGTTTGATTTGAGAGATATTCGGTTTTTCGATGTTCACTGGGAAGGTTGAAATTGCATCTAACCGCAGTTTGGCTTCATCGAGAATGGTCTGCACTTCGTAACCGTCTTCAACTTCAACGGTAATCGAGCCAACGCCTTCGCTAGCCACAGAAGTCACTTTCTTAATGCCGTTGATATCTTGGATGGCTTCTTCAATCTTGATGTTGATGCCTTCTTCGATTTCCTGTGGCGCCGCACCTGGATAGGCGACGGAAATATTTAATAAATTGAGTTCGAAAGAAGGAAAAACCTCTTTATTAATCAAAATACTGCTGAACAGGCCGCCGATGAGCAGAACACACATTAATAAGTTCGCGGCTACACTGTTGCGGGCGAACCAAGCTAAGATCCCTTTTTGAGTGTCCATTATTTGACTCCAGCGGCCGCAAGACTCGATTCAGGAGTATTTTCTTTTGGTGTCTCAGTGGGCAATGCCGCTTCACCTAAGATTTTAACCATTTGCCCATTTGCCATACTGTTGAAGTGGGTCGTAGCGACGCGTTCGCCCGTTTTTAGACTGTCTTTGATGAACACATTCTCTAAATCACTACGAACCACATTTACTTGGCGCATTTCAATGATATTTTTGTCGTTGACTAGGGCGACTTGGTCGTTACGAACCACATGGCGGGGCAATTTGACTATGCCATCGACAGTGCGGCCCTTGATGACTGCATTGACGAAGCTGCCGTATTTAAGCGGTAAGCTACCTGGCACTTTATTCGCGCGCAGATAGGGATCTTTGATTTCTGCGACTAAATACACCATGCGATTTTCGGCATCGATAACACCTTCACTACGGATAATATTGCCTTCCCAAGTATTTTCTTTGCCCGCCAAAGAGGCGCTAAGCGTGACTTGGGTATCGGGATTATCGACAGACTCTAGATAGGCTAAATCATCATTAGAAATGGGTAAGCGGATTTCGGCAACGCGAGTATCGTAGAGCTCACCTAGATTAGTGCCTAAGCTAACGTATTGCCCTAAATCGACATTTCTAACTTTGATTATGCCATCAAAGGGCGCGCGAATAACCGTGCGCTCAAGGTTACGTTGGGCGCGCGCCAGTGCTGCCTGCGCATATTTTACGTTAGCTTGTTCTTTTTTGAGTTGCGGGATACGTAGACCTAACTCAGGGGGCAAGCCCTTGTCGTAGCCTTTGAATTCGATTTTAGCGACTTCACCACGGGCTATTTCTTCGTTCAGTGCGGCGGTGGCTTGGGCCAGCGTCGCTTCGGCTTGCATTAAGTCAGCCTCGTAATCTGAGGGCTCGATTTGCGCTAATTGGTCGCCTTTCTTGACTATGCCACCTGCAACAAAATGAGGGGAGATAGTGAGCATTCTGCCTTGAACTTCGGTCACGAGTTGGGTTTTATACTTTGGGGTAACCACGCCGTAGGAAGGTAAGTTTAGCGATACTGTTTGCTGAGTCACTTGCGTGACATCAACGATAGGAATAGGCATCTCTTCAGGTTTTTGTTCTGGCGCCTCCTTCGTTTGCATTAATAAGGCTGCGCCAAAGACAAACAGCAGCAGAATAAGAAAAGGAGACAGTCTCCTCAGTAGGGTCTTCATCATATAATGGTTAAATCCATGCTAATCGCGTAATGGGGTTAAAGTAGCAGAGTCGGCCACGCCAATAAATTTATTTTTGTAAATTAAATGTTTCTAAAAGTGATGCCGCGACAGATATGCGCATCATGCATCGATATTTGGGCGAAAATTAGAGCAGAAAGGTGATGAAAGGTTCAGTTAGGTAATTGGAATATATTGAAATAAGAATGAATACGTATTGGGGTTAACTGCTCTAAATCCGCCGCATTTCATTCTATATAATTAAACATAGCAGGATATTTTTAGTAACATCACCCACGTAAGTTATATTTTGGTAATAAAAAAGCCGCATATAGCGGCTTTAGTTTGGTAAGTTTAAGCGGGTGTTACTTTTTCTTACGGGCGATTTTACTCGCTTTCTTTGCCGCTTCTTTCTTGCTCGTTTTCTTCGCAGCTTCTTTCGCTTTCACTTTGGCTTTTTTCTTACCCGGTGTGCGCGCTTCTTTATTCTTTGGACGCAGCTCTTCGATCACGCGGCGTTTCAACGGTTGCTCGATATAACGCTCGATTTTACCAACGATACGCATGTCGTGGGCTTCGGCAAGCGAAATCGCGGTACCTTTTGCGCCAGCGCGGCCAGTACGGCCAATGCGGTGGATATAAGTGTCGGCAGAACGTGGCATATCGAAGTTGATCACATGAGTGATATCGTCGATATCGATACCGCGTGCAGCCACATCGGTCGCCAACAAGACATTGACTTCACCTTTAGTAAAGCGACTCAAGGCTTGGAAGCGTTTCTTCTGTTCCATATCGCCACGCATAAAGGCGCAGGGAATACCGACTTTAAGTAACTGGCCTTCTAGGCTAGAAACGATGTCGCGGGTTTTCACAAATACGATAGTCCGTTTGACATCTTCTTGGCGTAGCAGATGACACAACAGCGCAAATTTATGATCTTTATCATCGGCTAAGTGGATCCATTGGTGGATCTTGGCTTTTTCACTGCGAGGGGCTTCAACATCGATTTCAATCGGGTCGTTTAACACTTCACGGGCAAAACGTTGTACACCGCCGCCTTCTAAGGTGGCAGAAAACAGCATGTTCTGTTTGCGGCCTTGGGCTTCAATAGCAATGGCTTGCACCACAGAAGAGAAGCCCATGTCTAACATGCGATCGGCTTCGTCGATAATTAAGATATCGACTTCTTGTGCATTGAAATTGCCTTTGTCTAAATATTCCATCAGGCGGCCTGGGGTCGCGACCAGAATATCGACGTTGCCTGCTAAGGCCTCTTCCTGTGGTCCATAAGGAACGCCGCCAGTAACGATAGCAATATCTAAACCTTGGCCTGTGGCTAGGTGACTCGCATAACGGTGGATTTGGCTGGCTAACTCACGGGTTGGCGTGAGGATTAGCACCCTTGCTTGTCCAGCAAAACGACGGGGGAAGTCGATCAAATGTTGTAGCGATGGCAGTAAAAAGCTCGCTGTTTTACCTGTTCCTGTCGGGGCGCGCGCAAGAATATCTCTTTGCTCTAAGGCGTAAGGAATCGTTTCTTGCTGAATCGTAGTGGGTGAATGATGCCCCATGGCATTAAGCGACTCTAATAAGCTAGGGTCAAGCTGGAAATCTTCAAATTGCATGCGCAGCGTCTCGACGGATAATAGCGAAGCATTATAAAGGTTATGGCGGTTAACTTAAATAACTTATCTAGATCTCCTGTGTTTATCTTCTGTGTCAGTAAAGTTTTATGGTAATTGGCATAAGTTAATTACTTTTAGGTCAATGTATTAGCATTTAATTTGTGGGAAATTGGACCTTTCGTTAAATTTGCCAAACTTAGCGAGCTTTACTTAATGTGTCAGGATTGGACTCGATATCAGTATTTAAGGTAAAAATCTCGAACCAATTGCACCATGGTTTGTGTGTATTGGCCTGAACTTTCACGAATAGTGATATCACTGAGCTTTGGAGCCATTTGTGGATGAGTCTTGTGGGCGAGCACGCAGAGTACTCGATTAGCGCTTTTCCCTACAATGCTGATAAGGTTGGTTATTTCAATCAAATTGAGCTGAGAGTGCGTTAGTATTTCGTCGAAACGCGCCATACTCTGCATTGGTAATATGAGGCTTGCTTTTCCTTGTGGTGCTAGGCACACATGAATGGCATCGAGTAGTGCGGTAAAGCTTAAGCTATCTGTGTGGCGGGCCATAGCGCGCTGGGATTGTATCGCTTGCGTGCCTTGCTCAAAATAGGGGGGATTACAAATTATGTGATCAAAATACTCTTGATACTCAGTTTGTTGGCAAAAGTCTTGGATGCTGCAATTAACTAAGGTCAGTCGATTAGCCCAAGGACTATTGTGGAAGTTATGTTGGCAAGCATGGGCGGCATTGGTGTCTAATTCGACACTGGTGATATGTGCTTGACTGCGCTGAGCTGCCATTAAACTGAGTAAGCCGCTGCCTGCGCCTATATCTAAGATTGATTTCGCGGTGGTCAGTTGTGCCCATGCCCCAAGGACGACGCTGTCTGTGCCTACGGCCATGCCGCAATTCATGTCATCGATATGAAATTGTTTAAAAGTGAATGCCATGGGGAGTTAATTTTGCCGTTCTAAAGTGATTTAGGCCCAATATTGGGCGCGCAATATTCTAATTCTAGCCCTCGTTTTTAGCTAATGTTTTTAAACAGTCGCATCTGTCCTAGCTGTATGAATTTGTGTCGCCAAATCATTTACTATTTTACGTGGTAATACTAATTTCACTTAATTAACGCTTTAATTTATTGCCTTAGAAACCTTTTATTAGCAGTTAATTAGCATTATTTAGCTTTTTTTGCCTGAACGGACTTGTTGTCTTGTATTGATGCTTTAAGTCTGGTATTAGTTTCGCCCCCATTTTTAATCACTTTTAAGATTAACGGATAGGTAAACGAGTTTGTTGGTGAATTAGTCGTCAGTTAGGCTACATAAACGTTCGCCATCGTTTATAAACTCGGCAGATATCGAACATATTTACCACGGAATTGTGTAAACATAGATTTGCACTCCGGATGGGCTTTGTTTTAGCTATGGCTAATCGACACATAATCACTTAAGTTTGTAAAAAAACAATAAGACAAGATGGGGCTTCCAGTGCAAGACAATCAGATGAGTATCGGAGATACATTAGGCTTAGGTTTTATGACCTTTGCGTTCTTTTTAGGTGCGGGAAACCTAATTTTTCCACCATTCGCGGGTATGTTAGCGGGCGAAAATATGCCCCTCGCCATGTTGGGTTTTTTGATTACCGCCGTAGGTTTACCTTTAGTTGGACTGATTGCTGTCGCTAAGGCTCAAGGTAAGGTTATGGCTATGCTGCCAGTATTTGCAGCAACGACATTGGCCGTCGCGATTTACATTATTATCGGCCCTGCTTTTGCTGCGCCGCGTACGGGATTAGTGGCTTACGAGATTGGCGCTAAGCCATTTATCGATGACACTACGGCAACGTTTTTGCTGGGCAGTTTGGAATTAAACCTGACGCAACTGCTATACACATTAGGTTTCTTCGCTGTCACTATGTTGCTGGCGCTTTTCCCTGGTAAGTTGCTCGATAGCGTAGGTAAAGTATTAACGCCTATTTTATTGATTTTGTTGGTCGGATTAGCCGTTTCAGTGCTGTTTTTACCTGCATCCGAAGTAGGCCAAGCTGTGGGGGATTACCAACAGCATCCACTGACCAAAGGTATTTTGGAAGGCTATAACACTATGGATACGTTAGCATCCTTGATGTTTGGTATGTTGATTATTGATATCCTGCGTAAAAAGGGCATTGACCAACCCAGTGATCAAACTAAGTATCTAATCCGTGCAGCCTTTATTGCCGCCGCTGGTTTAACTTTTGTGTATGTGTCCTTGTTCTTTTTAGGTGCAACCGCCGGCGACATCGCTATCGGCACTAAAAATGGTGGCGAAATATTAACAAATTACGTGACCCGCGAGTTTGGGGAACTAGGCTCAGTCTTGTTGTCATCAGTCGTGACTTTAGCTTGTTTAACCACTGCGGTTGGGCTGGTGAGTGCGTGTTCTGAGTTCTTTAATGAGCTAATGCCTAAACTGTCTTACCGTTTCCTGGTGATCTTTTTAAGCTTGATATGTGCTGTGATTGCGAACGTTGGCCTAAGTCAGTTGATTGCTATTAGTATTCCCGTATTAATGACGATTTATCCTGTGGCTATTGCTCTTGTGGTTGTGACTTTCCTGACCGCTTATTTTGCGAATCCACAGTTTGCACATCGTGCAGTACTGAGCGTGGCACTGTTTTTCGGCATCTTCGATGGTCTTAAAGTGGCAGCGAAAAGTTTGACTGACGCTGATGGTCAAGCCATGAATGGCTTAGCACAGGTTTTTATCCATATAGTGAATGTTATGTCTCCAGTGTTATCTAAGCTGCCACTCTATGAAGAAGGTATGGCTTGGTTATTGCCGACCATTGCGACGATTGCACTGTGTTTAGTATTCGGTCGTGGCCGTGGTCAAACGGCTGCAGCCTAGGCTTTGCATTCTAGTTCTCGTCTTTATGCTTAACTCAGTTAAGCTTATGCAGGCTTAGACATATTTAAATTAATATCAACGGCGTATCATTTGATTACGCCGTTTTTTTATGGAGTATTTGTGCCTAAAACCTATATGCCAGATCCACTTATCGATGCTTTTCTTGATGATCTTTGGTCAAGCAAAGGACTGAGTGATAACACGCTATCGGCCTATCGTACCGATCTACGCCATTTTGATCGTTATCAAGGTCAGCAAGGCGTGACGTTACTCGCGGTTTCTCAGGCCGATGTTAGGGCATATCTGGCCTTTAGAGTTGAGCAGAATTTTGCGCGTACCAGTAGCGCTCGGCTGCTCAGCAGTTTACGGCGTTTCTATACTTATCTGGTGCAGACCAAACAGATTTCAGCCGATCCTATGGCCTTAGTCGAGTCGCCTAAGTTAACGCGCCATTTGCCGGATTCTCTGAGTGAGTCGCAGGTTGACCGTTTACTGTCTGAGCCCAATGTGGATGATGCTGTCGAATGCCGTGACAAGGCAATGCTAGAGCTTTTGTATGCAACTGGCCTCAGGGTGAGTGAACTTGTCGGCTTGACCATGGAACAAATGAGTTTGCGCCAAGGCTTAGTACGTATTGTGGGCAAGGGTGGCAAAGAGCGTCTTGTGCCGCTGGGGGAATTGGCTATTACCGAAGTGGAGGGCTACATGAAATTTGCTCGCCAAGAGTTGCTCGGTAATAAACAATCTGATGTGGTATTTCCGTCGAAACGTGGGCAGATGATGACGCGGCAAACTTTTTGGCATCGGATTAAACTTTATGCTCTGCGTGCGGGGATTGAAACTGCATTATCACCGCACACTTTACGCCATGCTTTTGCCACTCATTTGCTCAATCACGGTGCCGATCTGCGGGTTGTCCAACTGTTATTAGGTCACAGCGACTTATCGACCACGCAGATTTATACCCATGTCGCACGGGCAAGATTGCAGGAATTGCATCAACAGCATCATCCTAGAGGCTAAAAAAGGATTTAGTTACAGCATAAATTTGCTTTCCGCGCGGCTTGTCTGTAACTTTTTGCCCCTATACAGGGTCTATTGAATATCTCGAGTTAGAACGGCCCCAATATCTCGTTGTAGCGACACAATTTATAGGATGTCCCATGAAGTTGACCCCAGCATTATCCTTAGTTTTTGCCCTCCTAGTTGCACCACTTGCCAGCGCTGCCACTGCGACGTCTCCCGATACCGCTGCGATTAAGCAAAAACTCGGTGAGATGTTAGATGTTGAAGTCATTTCTATGCAGGACTCACCAATTGAGGGCTTGTATCAAGCCATGACCAACCGCGGCGTGCTCTATATTAGCCGTGATGGTTCAAAACTATTCCACGGTAGTGTGTATGATATCGATAAGGGCATGAAAAACTTAACCGAAGCCGCATTAGCGGGTCCGCGTTTAGAAATGATGAAGCCGCTTGAAGAGAATATGCTTGTCTATAAAGCGAAAAACGAAAAACACGTGGTCACTGTATTTACCGATGTTAGCTGTGGTTATTGCCGTAAATTGCATAGCCAAATGTCTGACTACAATAAACTTGGTATTACAGTGCGTTACTTAGCCTTCCCGCGCGCGGGTGTGCCGTCAGCTAATGCCGATGAGATGCAAGCTATCTGGTGTGCTAAAGATCCATTAAAAGCCATGACTGATGCTAAAGCGGGCAGCAAAGTTGCCGCGGCAACATGTGATGCTAAAATTGCTGAGCAATATGCTTTAGGTACAACCTTTGGTGTTAATGGTACGCCTGCAATCGTATTAGAAGATGGCAATATGATCCCTGGTTATCAACCGCCTGAAGACTTATTACGCACCTTAGAGGCTCGTCAGTAACAGCCTAAAATGTAAAGTTTATCCCACGAAAGGTGAGCTTAAGGCTCACCTTTTTGTTATCTTATTGCCACGATTTCATGAGAGTTTGAGTCCCTTGATCCATAAGATAGTCCGTCGCCCAACCGTTGATGATAGCCATTTACCCGCTCATCTTTCGCCGCTATTGAAACAGCTTTACGCTCGCCGTGGTGCGCTAACCCACGAATGCGAGCTTGTCCTTAAGGGTCTATTAAGACCTGAAACCATGAAAGGGTTGCCCGAAGCCGCGGCGCTTATCGCCGATGCAATGCAGGCTAATAAGTCGATTTTGATCGTGGGTGACTTTGACGCAGACGGCGCCACATCGACCAGTGTGTGTATGTTGGCGCTGCGGATGATGGGCTCGGTGAGAGTGGATTATTTGATCCCCAATCGCTTCGATTACGGCTACGGCTTAAGCCCTGAAATTGTTGCAGTTGCGGCTTCCAAACAGGCTGAGCTACTCATCACAGTTGATAATGGTATTTCATCAATTGACGGTGTTGCGGCGGCCAAAGCCTTTGGTATGCAAGTGGTGATTACCGACCATCATTTACCCGGCCATGAGTTACCCGCTGCCGATGCGATAGTGAACCCTAACCAACCGGGCTGTCCATTTGCCAGTAAATCGATAGCGGGTGTCGGCGTGGCCTTTTATTTGATGACCGCATTAAGGGCTGAATTACGGACGCGAAACTGGTATCAAACCCATGGTATTTCTGAGCCTAATTTAGGCACATTACTCGATATCGTTGCCCTTGGCACCGTTGCCGATGTGGTGTCACTCGATGCCAATAATCGTATTTTGGTTGAAGCAGGTTTGCAGCGCGTGCGAGCCGGGCGTTGCCGTGTGGGGATTACTGCGTTGCTTGAAGTGGCGAAGCGAAATCCGGCGCGCATTGTCGCATCTGACTTTGGTTTTGCCGTGGGCCCTAGACTGAATGCCGCAGGGCGACTAGATGAAATGGCACTTGGGGTTGAAACCTTACTCTGCGAAGACATGATGTATGCACGGCGCATGGCGGCAGAGCTTGACGGATTGAATCAAGAACGTCGTGAGCTGGAAGTCGGCATGCAGCAGGAAGCCTTAAAAAGCCTAGAGCACTTAAAGCTTAACGAAGCCGAGTTACCTTGGGGGATTGCTTTATTTCAAGAGGATTGGCATCAAGGCGTGATCGGGATTTTGGCCTCGCGCATTAAAGACAAATACCATAGACCCGTGATTGCCTTTGCCGATGCGGGCAATGGTGAAATTAAAGGTTCTGCGCGTTCGATCAAAGGCTTGCATATGCGCGACTTATTGGAGTTAGTGAACACTCGCCATCCGGGACTGATTATCAAATTTGGTGGTCATGCAATGGCGGCGGGTTTATCGCTCAAAGCGGGCAGTTTTGCGACATTTGCTAAAGCCTATGATGATGCGGTGCGTGAGCAGCTTAAACCTGAGTTGTTAACGGGCGAGCTTTGGTCCGATGGCGAACTCACTCCCGCAGAGTTGAATCTTGAAATGGCTCAGTTACTGCGCAATGCGGGGCCTTGGGGACAAGCTTTCGAAGAGCCGTTATTCGATGGTTACTTTACGATAGTGCAACAACGTCTTGTCGGTGAGCGTCACCTTAAGCTCGTACTCGAAACCCAATGCGGCACTGTGATGCTCGATGCCATTGCCTTTAATGTGGATTTGCATACTTGGCCAGATGCGACGATTAATCATGCCCGTGTTGTGTATAAACTCGATGTGAATGAGTATCGCGGCAATTTTTCGCTGCAACTTATGGTTGAGCAAATCGAAGCTATGTAAGCTTCTGATGACAAGGAGTGAAGTTGAAATCATTATCCGATAAAAAAATCCGCCAGCTACTTAAGCGTTTTGCTTGGATATATGTTGTCTGCTTAAGCATACCGTTTATCTCAACCTTACTCACCACTAAGGCTCAGGGGCAAATGCTACTTATGGGGATTTGGCCAGCAGCCTCCTTGTTTTACTTTCTCGCTTACCGTTATTTAGCTAAATCCTTTAAGTATGAAATCAATCGTCACTTAGCCTTTAGTTATCATGGCGGTGGCACTTTAGCGGGGGCTTTGTATTCGTTAGCTAAAGTGGTGTTATTAGCGATGGCATTTATGATATTTATGAGTGCCAATAACACCTGAACTGACGTTAACGGAAAATTTCGGAGAAAGGAAAATGCAGCAGGAAACAGGATACAGAGTCAGTACAGACCAAGCTGAAATGAATCTTGAGGTTATCCATGGCTTTATTAGTAATAGCTATTGGGCGCAGGGCATGCCAAAGGCGCTGCTACAAAAAGCGTTAGCCAATAGCCTGTGTTTTGGGGTATTTGATAAGGACAATCAACAAGTGGCTTTTGGCCGCTTAATCACAGATAAAGCCACTTTTGCCTATCTTGCCGATGTGTTTGTACTTGAGTCGCACCGTGGCTTAGGCTTAAGTAAGTTGATGATGACATCAATTATGGAACATCCTGAATTACAAGGTTTAAGACGGATAATGTTAGCCACCCGCGATGCCCATGGACTCTACGCCCAGTTTGGTTTCAACGCGGTCGATACCCCTGAAATGCTCATGCAAATTAGGCCTGCTAAGCCTTATCAATACCTTAGTTAACATCAAAAAAATAGCCAGCATTTGCTGGCTATTTTTGCGTTAGCTTTGATGTCTGTTGACGAAGCCTTAAGCGGCTTTGGTCGCGGCGGTTTCTTCATCGCTGTGGCGAATTAAGTAATCAAATGCGCCCAGTGATGCGGTCGCGCCGCTGCCCATGGCAATGATAATTTGCTTGAAAGGTGAGTTAGTGACATCACCTGCGGCAAAAATACCTGGGACTGAGGTTTGCCCGCGCTCATCGACTATGATCTCGCCCCTTGGGGTTAAATCGATCGTGCCCTTCAACCATTCCGCATTCGGTACTAGCCCAATCTGCACGAAGATACCTGCAAGTGCGACATGGTGACTCTCGCCAGTGGCTCTGTCTGTGTAGTTCAGGCCATTAACCCGAGTACCATCGCCAGTCACTTCAGTGGTCATGGCTTGGGTAATGATTTTAATGTTACCCATAGAAGCCGCTTTACGTTGCAGTACATCGTCGGCGCGCAGGGTTTTATCAAATTCCAGCACAGTCACATGTTCTACTATGTTCGCAAGATCGATAGCCGCTTCGATACCTGAGTTACCGCCGCCGATCACCGCCACACGCTTGCCCTTAAATAACGGGCCATCACAATGTGGGCAGTATGCGACGCCTTTGCCACGGTATTCTTTCTCGCCGGGGACGTTCATTTCACGCCAGCGGGCACCTGTGGCTAACAATACGGTACGGCTACGTAATTTAGCGCCGCTTGCCAGTTCAAGCTCGAACAAACCGTCAGTCGTCAATGACAAAGCTTTTTGGTTGTCCATGATGTCAACTTCGTAGTCTCGTACATGGGCTTCAAGGTTTGCCACTAGTTTTGGACCTTCGGTCGCTTTGACCGAAATAAAGTTCTCGATACCGACGGTTTCGGCCACTTGTCCGCCAAACTTGTCTGCAACAATACCGGTGCGAAGTCCTTTACGTGCTGCATAAATAGCGGCCGCTGCGCCGGCTGGGCCGCCGCCGACGACTAAGACTTCGAATGGCGCTTTTTCATTAATTTCATCGGCCTTACGGCTTGCGGCATTGGTATCCAGTTTATTGAGGATCTCGCCAATGCTGATACGGCCGGCGGCAAATACTTCGCCATTTAAGTAGACAGAAGGCACAGCCATAATGTTTTTGCTGGTTACTTCTTCTTGGAACAGGGCACCGTCGATCATCACGTTGGTGATCTTCGGGTTAATGGCCGCCATCATGTTCAGTGCCTGTACTACGTCTGGGCAGTTTTGGCAGGTCAGTGAGACGTAAGTTTCAAAGGCATATTTGCCTGGCAGATTGCGGATCTGCTCAATAATATCATCGCTGAGTTTGATTGGGTGTCCACCCGTGTGCAGTAATGCCAGCACGAGTGAGGTAAATTCGTGACCCATAGGCAGACCAGCAAAGCTGATTTGCGTATTAAGCTCTGGGTTAATCACTGTCATCGCCGGGATGCGTTCGCCCTGAACTTCTTTCAGGCTCACCAGAGAAGATAGGCTGACAATGTCTTGCGCTAAGCTTTTTAATTCTTGAGACTTTCTACTTTCATCTGCAGACACGACAAGTTCAACTGGTCTCTTGAGGTTTTGCAGATAGGTTTGCAGTTGATTTTTTAAATTCGCATCTAACATGTGATGACTCCAAAATCGCTTAAAAGGGAGAAGTAAGGGGGCCAGTCTAGGCCTTTGCAGGGGCGGGCTTAATCCTTTGCTGCGTGGCGCTACAACTGTGTCGGCTGTAACGCCAATCAGCTTGGGATGCTAGACTGGCGGGGTTGAGGCTTTGCAGGCTAAATTAGATTTTGCCAACGAGGTCTAAAGACGGTGCTAATGTTTCGTCACCAGGTTGCCATTTAGCTGGGCAAACTTCGCCATCGTGAGTAGCAACATATTGAGCTGCTTGAATTTTACGAACTAGCTCTTGAGCGCTACGGCCGATGCCTAAATCGTGAACTTCGCTGACCTTGATTTGGCCTTCTGGGTTAATCACGAAAGTACCACGTAGTGCTAAACCGTCTTCTTCAATCATCACGCCGAAGTTACGGCTGATAGTGCCTGTTGGGTCAGCCAGCATTGGGAAGTTGATCTTCTTGATGGTGTCTGACGTGTCATGCCATGCTTTGTGAGTGAAGTGAGTGTCAGTTGATACTGAGTAAACTTCAACACCCATTCCTTGCAGTTTTTCGTAGTGATCAGCCATGTCACCTAATTCAGTTGGGCAAACAAAGGTAAAATCTGCTGGGTAGAAGAAGACAACAGACCATTTACCTAACAGGTCTTGTTCAGTTACTGGAACGAACTCACCATTGTGGAATGCAGTGGCTTTGAATGGTTTGATTGTGCTGTTGATAATTGATTGAGTCATTTTATGCTTCCATTTAGTTGATGATGGCTTAAGTTCATAACGAGGACATTTGCTTGCGTCCTGTCGATGTGAAGCATATTACCGACTCGATTAAAATTAAGATAACGGATAAAAACTATTATCCTAATCGGTTTAGTCGAATGGTGATGCGATTAGGTCGGACTCAATCGGTTTTTCTACGACTGCTGCGGGTTTGGCGTGATTGGGTGTAGTCTGGGTTTAGTCGGCTGGTCTTTGGTCTTTGGTGATTGAGATAAGATAAATTTCGAGCATAAAAAAGGGATATCAATGATATCCCTTAAAGTGTAAATACAATTAAAACAAGATACTGAGGTTCTAGGTTCTAGGTTCTAGGTTCTAGTTCTGTGCTTTGGGTTGAGTTAACCAAGTGCTGAGTAAGCGCACGCCGTAACCTGTTGCACCCGCAGGCACAACAGCGGTATCAGTGGCGGTTAAGGCATTGCCCGCGATATCCAAATGTGCCCAAGGCTGTTCGCCCGCAAAGCGTTTTAAGAACATGGCCGCAGAGGAAGCACCCGCGCTGCCTTCTTTACCTGTGTTTGTGAGATCCGCGATAGTGGATTTAAGCTCATCCGCATAGGCTTGATCTAACGGTAAGCGCCAGACTTTTTCGCCAACCTGTTGACCTGCATAAGTTAGCTGCTGCACTAAAGGCTCAGAATCGGTAAACAAGCCTGCGTAAACATTGCCTAATGCACTCACTTTTGAGCCTGTCAGTGTCGCAACATCGATAATCACAGATGGCTTATAATTTTCTCTGGCATACCAGAGGCCATCGGCCAGCACTAGGCGACCTTCGGCATCGGTGTTGAGCACTTCAACGGTGAGACCTTGGGCGGTTTTAATCACATCACCTGGGATCATTGCATGACCCGATACCATGTTCTCCGCCATTGGCATAATTGCTACTACGTTGACAGGCGCTTTTTGAATCGCCATAGCTTTTATAGTGCCAAGCACTGTGGCTGCACCTGCCATATCTGACTTCATCCGCGCGATTGAAGTACCTGTCGCCTTAATATTGTAACCACCCGAGTCGAAGGTGATGCCTTTACCGACCAGTGCGATTGGCGCGTCTTTGCTACCAGGCCAATGGGCGACCACTAACTTAGGTGGGCGCTCGCTGCCTTTACCTACAGCAGCTAAGGCGCCCAGTTGTAGACGTTCGATATCTTTGGCTTCTAATACCGTGACTTTAACACCGAGGGATTTGAGTTTTCTGGCTTCGTTAGCAAAGCTGTCGGGATACATAATGTCTGCAGGTGCGTTTGTCAGATCGCGCGCTAAAAACACACCCGCTTCAACCGCTTGCAGATTTTTATGGTGTTTTTGGTTGCGACTTAAATCATCGACAGCGATTTGGTAATTCTTCTCGGCACGGGGGCTCGCTTTGAACTGAGTGTAGCGATAACTGCGTAGTTCAATTCCGTGTGCAAGCTCAGAGGCAAATAGCGGCGCAGCAGTTAAGCCTTGGGTGAGTACACGCACTGTAGCTTGGGGAACCGTATCGAGTTTGGCCGCAACATTGCCACCAATGGTATTAATGTCATCGGGCGTTAAGTTTTTTGCATCGCCAATGCCGACCAGTAAGACCCGTTTAGCATCAATTTCGCTGGGTACCAAAATCTCGAGGATTTCCCCCCGTTTGCCGGAAAAAATATTATCCGCCGTTGCTAGGTTTAATTGGTCTTGGGTCGACTGAGGTAAAAAGTCGATCCCATAGGTAGTAGAATCAGCGCTTTGGAATAGCACTAATGTATCTGAATTCAGTGAGCTACGAGTGTCAAAACTAAAACTTTCGGCGTTAGCATTGAGAGAGTTAAGGCACGCCAGAGCCATAACGCTTAACATAAATTTGTGCTTATTTTTCATGGTGACAGCTCATATCATGGAAGTGTGAGAAGAATATCAAAGCTCAGCCTTAGGGTTAACTAATTTACGCTATTTTGCTGATATTAGTATTAAATCCAAGGCCCAAAGCGTGTCAATGATCGATCAAGGGCAAAACCCAATTGTTGCGATAAAGATTGAGCACTACTTTTAAGGGCCGAGGTGCCTAAAAGCTGTGGCGATTGGCTCGCAAAAATCACCCAATTACCGCCGCCTGTGAGACAAGCGTTCACATGGGCAAAGTGTTGTTGTAAGTTGGCTAACAACTCGCGATTTTGGCTATGTTCTTTCCAGCAGTTCAGCACTAAATAACCGTTGGGTTTGATGAGGTTAGTGCACTGTTCAAGGAATATTGGCGAAAGCTGCCCTGTTTCAACGCCTTTGGCTGTGTAAATATCGGCAAAAATTACATCCACTTTTTTATGATCGCCAGCAGCTAAAAAAGCAATAGCATCATCATTGATAAGATTGAGCTTTTTACCTATCGGCAGCTGAAAATAGCGCTTAGCTAACTCAATCACCGCGGGGCGTAATTCCACCGCTGTTAACTTTATTGCCGCGTCGAAATTGCGCAGTGAGTGAATAATCGAGCCGCCGCCTAAACCTAAAACAATAGCGCTCTTGGGCTTACAAAACAGTAAAACCAACAGCATGGCTTGCACATAAGTGTGCTGGGGAATATGGGGCGCCGCCTTGAGGATCTTACTCTGCTCATCGTTATCCCCAAAGGACAAGATCCGTGAGTCGTCATAATCGATTATACGAATCGGGCCTAGTGCGTCTTGGGTTTCATGTAAGAGGGTCGAATCGGCCATATTGGATTAATTACTCGGTTTAGCTGTTTGGCTTGTTTGCACGGGCTATAACTGCTCGCGCAAAAAAGTTAGAATTCAGACAGTTTTAGTTAATTGAGCCGCTATTATGACAAATCAAATCCTGCTTGCCTGTATTTATCTTGCAGTGTTTATCTTTTTACAGCGCGCCTTAACCCATTGGGTTAGAAAACTCGCGCAAATGAAGCAAGTGAGTGTTGCACGGACCAGTTTAGTGACCCGTTTTATTTCCTATGTGATGTTTTTTATTACTCTGTCCTTGATGGCGGTCTCGCTCGGACTGGGCTATCAGGATGTGTCGCTATTTGTGTCATCCGCCTTTGCAGTAATGGGCGTAGCATTGGTTGCTCAATGGTCGATATTGAGTAATTTAACCGCTGGCGTGCTGATCTTTTTCGTGTTTCCCTACCGTATCGGTGAACGTATTAGAGTGGTTGATAAGGATGAAGATATTAGCGGCGTGATCATCGAAATCGCTTTATTCCATGTGCTTATTCACCGCGATAACGGCGATACCATCACTTATCCTAATAACCTCATGCTGCAAAAGGCAGTGTTAAAGCTCGCCGATCAAACTCCCTTAGCCGAACGTCAGGCCTTACTCGAAGGCAAAAAGAAGTTTGATCCTGAGTAACAAAGGATATAGATACATGGTCATTGAAGAAGATGTTGGCAAATTGATTGATACTGAACTTTATAGTTCATTACTCGTCTATGCAAAAAAGAATAGCAAAGTAAATGTGAATGAATGTGATCTACCTAAAGTGTTATTAGCCTATGATGCACAAAAAATAAACGCCGCCGAGTTTTCTATTTTAGAGATGGAGAAGATAGTGTCATCGAACATGCCACTATTTACTCGTTTCTTCGATAAAAAAATAGATACTTTTATTGATGCACCAGATGAGCAAGAGAGCAATGATGATGTTATCGCAACACTGCCTTTTTATAAAAATTTCTTGGTGATATACATTATTGAGTTCTGCCTCTTAATTGAAAAGCAAGATGAACTAGAACGTTATCTTAAAAAAATAAGAGTACCAGGCAGCAAAAAATATTCACGAAAATTAAAGGAGATAATGACTGCTTTGTAATTGAGAACAGTCAGAGTAATACGTGTATATAATTTTGAAAAAACTTGATAGATCTGACCATGGTTGGCAACCTTAGTTATTTGGAGTTCGCATGTTTGTAAAGTCAATAACCATTTTTCCTTTTGGTGATATTTCAGGAAAAGGTCAATCAAAAATCTGGGAAAGGAAATTAGATATACCTTATTTAGGGGATGGCTTTCTCATACGTATTTGGGGGACAAAAGAGGGACCAACAGTATCCCAATGTGAGGCATTCGATAAACTCATCAATAATGCAGAGCAGATTAGAAAAGATGCAACTGCTAGGATTATTCATTTCCTTACCTCTTCTGACATTGTTCCTACAGATATTGAGCTCTCCTCATCCAATGTTTGGACATTTTTGTTGCCATGCCTGATCGAAGTTAATGCAAATAATGAATACAGCCTTGGTGTTGGTAAGCTAGGTTCAAATGCCATTTCCATTGGATATGATATTTCTTGGGGTGAAGGTTTTCCTCTTTTGCAGATAGGTGTTTTAGATGGCTTTATCGATGAAATATATTCTGAATAGTGATTATCTGCTTTTTACTAGCAGTTTAATATATGAAAGGATGAATCACTAAAACCATAATATTAGTTAAGGTTTTAGTGATTCATTTGATTTTAAAAAGTTAGATCGTTAGGTGTATTTTAGATAATTACTGAACGCTATTTTAACGAGGCGATAAAGGCTTCAGACTTTTGGCGGTAGGATTCTTCAAATGCAATGATAGCAGCTATGATACCAGAGCCCAAAAGCACTTGTAGAGAGGGGATAAGAGTAGCTATGCCCACTGTCGACCAAAAGTTAAGGCTAAATCCCCGTGTCATCCAAAACTGACTCGCTAGGCCAATTAATGAAAGCGCGACGGCTAATAACGAAACAACGGTTGTTACTCGGGTAATCATTAATAGTAATGCTAAGTTTTTTGAGGATAAATTTTTATAGGGTTTCATTTTTACTCTTTCCTTAAGTATTTAATATCTTGTATGTTTAATTTATAAACTAGTGAAGCACTCTTTGAAAAAAAGCTACCGCTTGCAGGTACATTTGCAGTGCGAGTGCGGGATCATAGCGTTCGCCTTCATCACGCATAAAGGCGTGTTGGGCGTTGACTTCAAGCCAAGTGAAGTTACGGTTCAGCGCCATTAATTGCTGGTGGATTAGTACTCGTCCCTCCGCGGATACGTGGGGATCTTGCTTGCCGAACACTAACACTAATTCCCCTTGAATATCACCGCTGCGGCTCAATGAGTCATTACCGTAAGCGCAGGGTAGGGTGTTGGAATGAATGTCGGTTGGATAGAGGCAAAATGCACCTAAAATAGCGGGATTGAGTGCGGCGCGGTAGGCTAAGTGGCCGCCGATACACACGCCCATAGAGCCAACTTTGCCATTGCAGTAAGTTTGTTGAGTGGCAAAATCGATCAGTGCTTGGGTATCGATATCGTGGTGTTCTAGGGGTTTGGCAAATTTATCGGCGTTACCTTTATCTTTACCTGATTCATCATAGGCCAGCACAGTGCCTAAAGGATTCAGTTCATGGAACACTTCGGGTACTAACACCACAAAACCGTGGCCAGCAAGAATAGTGGCGGTGCGGGCGATGGGCGCAGTTTGCTGAAATATCTCGGAATAAAAGATGATACTTGGGAATATTCCCTGTGCTTCTGGGCGATAGATATAGGTGCGCATTAGCCCTGAAGGCGTGGAGATATCCTGAATTTCCTGAGTCACTAACATATTTATATTCCTCTATGAGGCTTCAAACGTTGAAGCCTCACTTTAGCAGTCAGGATTTTATCTGTCAGTTAAAACAATTCGTTACCTGAGAGTTCACCGGCACATAGTGCTTTTATATTGCTTAAGGTCGTTTTGGCAATGGCGCCTAGGGCTTCTTCGGTGAGGAAGGCTTGGTGACCCGTGAAAATCACGTTATGGCAGGCTGATAAACGACGGAATACATCGTCTTGAATAATTTCATTCGATTTATCTTCGAAGAACAGGCCTTTTTCGTTTTCGTATACATCGAGCCCAAGCGAGCCGATTTGCCCCAGTTTTAATGCTTCCATTGCGTCGAAAGCATTGAGTAAACCACCGCGGCTGGTGTTGATCACCATGACACCGGGTTTCATCTTGGCGAAACTGGCTTGGTTTAGTAAGTGACGGTTATCCGCGGTCAACGGGCAATGCAAGCTGATGATATCGCTGTTTGCATAAATAGAGTCGAGATCTTGATATTCAACATTCAGTGCGATGACAGCCGGATTGATAAAGGGATCGAAGGCAATGACTTTACAGCCAAAACCGAGTAATACCTTGATGGTTGCTACGCCGATTTTACCTGTACCAATCACGCCGACGGTTTTGCCGAACATGTTAAAGCCGACTAAGCCTTCGAGGGAGAAGTTGGCATCGCGGGTGCGTTGGTAAGCTTTGTGGATTTTTCGATTCAGTGTCAACATCAGTGCGACTGTATGTTCGGCCACGGATTCAGGAGAATAAGCTGGTACGTTAACGACTTGCATGCCTAAGCGTTTAGCGGCAACTAAATCGACGTTGTTAAAGCCAGCGCAGCGCATGGCGATAATTTTTGTGCCACCCTTAGCGAGTTCGACCAGAACTTCTTCACAGAGTGAATCGTTGACGAAGGCGCAGACAATTTCAAAACCTTCGGCAAGCTTCACTGTTTGCATGCAGAGACGATAATCGAAGTACTCAATTTGTGCACCAAACGCAGCATTTGTGCGGTTAAAGTGCTGCATGTCGTAATGTTTTGCGCTAAAAAATCCAATTCTCATTTCAGTCACCTAACGGGTTTGCTGATGTAATTATCTGGCAAAGAGTGTAAGTGAGTTAGGGCTTTTTGTCCTTAGCCTTAGAAAATTCCCCGTTAAAAGAGTGAGCTTTATCATCAATTGGGAATAAAAAAAGCGAGCCCCTGACGGCTCGCTTATTGATTGACTGCTTTTACTTGAAGTGTTCAAGCTAGGGCTCTCATATTGAAAGTCGTACTATATGAGCTGAGGGTTAGTCCTTTAACCCTCCGTTATTGCATTTTACTTTTTGTCTTTAGCGTATTTAGCTGCAGATGCACCCGCGATACGGCCATAAGTAACGATATCGGAAATAGCATTACCACCTAAGCGGTTAGCACCGTGAACGCCACCTGTGACTTCACCTGCTGCATATAAACCATCAATAGGCTTGCCCGTTTTTTCACTCTTCACTTCGGCTTTAGTATCGATCACAACACCACCCATAGTGTGGTGAACTGCTGGCGCGATTTCGAGAGCGTAGAAAGGTGCAACAACTAATTCACGTGGTAAATCAGGACGTTCAAATTGAGCATCTTTACCTGATTTAACAAAGCCATTATAAGCTTTCACTGTTTTAGCGAGTTCGGCTGCTGGAATATCTAACTGTTTAGCCAGATCTTCAATTGTTTTGCCTTCTTTAACAATGTTCAGGTGCACATAGCCTTCGATGGCTTTTAAGCTCTTACGGATAGAGTCATCGAATACCAAATAAGCACTTTCGCCTTTTTGTTGCAGAATCGCGGCAGACGCTTTGTCACGGGTGGTGATTTCGTTCATAAAGCGGTTACCTTCACGGTTAACCACAATCGCACCGTTACCACGTACCGCTTCGGTGATCATCACGCCACCAGCAGGTGAATAAGTTGGGTGAGCTTGAATAAACTCTAAGTCGCGAGTTGCAGCACCCGCTTGCAATGCCACGTCTAAGCCATCACCTGTTGCACCTGGGTGGTTAGTCGCTTTAAAGCCTTTTAACTTAGGATCATATTTAGCTACACGATCGTTATTTTTCGCAAAACCACCCGCTGCGATAACGACAGCGTCAGCTTTGACCACGTAATAACCTGTGTATTCACCCTTCACCAATACGCCGGTAATTTTACCGCTCGCATCTTCAAGAATACGTACTACACGGCTGTTTAAGCGGATGTCAGTACCACGTTTCACTGCATTGTCCCATAGAACTTGTGCTACGTGTGCACCCACGCCAGCGCCGCCTGTTGGACGGTGACTACGGTTAACACTTGCGCCACCCATACGACCTACGTCAGTCATATCGGCACCCATAGAGGTTAACCAATCGATAGAGTCTGATGAGTTGTTGGCTAAGGTTTTGACTAATTCAGGATCGTTAATATTGCGACCACCTTTCATGGTGTCGTCGATCATGATTTGTTTCTTGTCTGCGATACCTAGTTTAGCCTGTGGCTTAGTTTCTGCAGCGTTCATACCGCCAGCAGCAAGTTTAGTGTTTCCGCCTGGGATAGGTTCTTTTTCAAGCAGGATAACTTTAGCGCCTGCATCACGGGCTGAAACGGCTGCAGCAAGACCTGCACCACCTGAACCTATGATCACGACATCAGTGGTTTCTTTTGCGCCAGCGGCAATGGCTTTATCTTGAGCAGCTTTGTCTGCATCAACAGGCACAAACTTACGTTCCCACTTACCACCGTAAGGCATATCGAAGCCGAAGCTGTGACAAGCATCGCAATAGGTGACTGATTTTTCATGACCTTTATGGCAGCTAGTACAAGCAATTTCGCCAATTAGGTGAGATTTATGGGGTGATACTTTATCTTTAGGTGCAGCGGCGGCCAGTTCTTTTAAATCACCGTGGCAGCTAACACACTGAGCATTTTCATGGGTAAGGTTGTCGTTGGTGACGCCACCTTTGTCTGATACGTGGCAGCTGTCGCAGCTACCCATTTCACCGTGAAAATCGGCTAGCACTTCTGGTGCTGCATAGGCAGTACCTGCCATAGCGCCAGAGATCAGCATGGCTAGTGCTGTTTTTTGAATCTTTCTTGTGAACATGATAGTTCCTCCGCCGTACATTCATCTACTTAATAAGGGTTATTCATCGTGGCGTGATATTTATTTTTTACGCAGCTCACGCACTGTTAGAGCATTCTCCATTTGCAAATTTAGCACTATCTAAAGAGGTATATGTGTGTTCAGATCACATAACCTTTGTTACAGCGAAAATAACATATTTAAAATGTGCAATCGGATGGGAAATATTAATGAAGTTGAGACTAATCACTGCTTCAATACGGTATAACATGCGTGAGTTAACATATTGAATGGATTGATTTTAACTTTATAAAATAAAAAAGGCATAAATTATGGCTTTGGTGGTGTGTTTTATCTATTTGTATTTTATAGATATTATAATTTAATCTTGTATATTGAGGAGATGCCTTACTTATTTTTATATATTCTATAAATAATGTTATTTCAAAAGCCTTTATTGTATAAAATTATATTATCATTTTAATTAAATGTTACGCAATTGATTCTTAAGGGGTTGTAATGCACAAACAAGGCATATCAGAAAAACGTTTTTGGTTTCAACGTTTGAGTAAAACCAGTTTAAGGGCATTACATATTTTAGGGATCGTTGGTGTCGGTGGTGGTATTTTATTAGATGTCAATAAAGTGCAATGGTTGAGTTATTGGTATCTCGCGATGACGACGGGCAGCATATTAATGTTGTGGGAAATCGCACGGGATTGGCGCTGGCTGATCCAGCTTAAGGGAGTGTTAACTTTAGTAAAAATAGGCTTGCTTGGCCTGTTTGTGCCGCTGGCTCATTACAAACCTGAGCTGTTAATCGTGATACTTTTTTTGTCAGTGATCGTGTCCCATGGCCCTGCAGGGCTCAGGCATTATTCTATTGTGCATCGTCGGCAAATTGACTCGAAAAAAGAAATTAAGGGCTAATTGATATGTCTGTAACCCATACGTCAACTTTAACGCCTGCTGCGTTAATCACAGAGTTCGCTTGGCCTAATCCATCTGTGTCTAACTTAGACTTGAGTTGCTTCGATGGACTTAAGGTGCTCGATCTCGCTTGCGGTTCTGGGCGTAATGGTTTGTGGTTTTTAGCGCAAGGGGCTGAAGTGACTTTTATCGATCGAGATTTGTCAGCCATGTCACACATTGATCAGGCTAATGCTTACAAATTACAAAGGGATTTAGAAGCAGAGGCAGGACCATTATTGCCGGTTGAAGAGTACGATATTGTCTTAGTATTTAATTATCTGCATCGTCCATTACTGCCACAAATTGCTAAGGCGGTTAAGAGCACAGGCCTTATTGTTTATGAAACCTTTACAATGCAACAGGCGCAGATAGGTCGGCCACGCAACCCAGATTTCTTACTTACTGAAAATGAACTCAAATCAGTGTTTGCTAACTGGCAATCTTTACATTACTTTGAAGGTCGATTATGTGATCCGCAGTCCACTCAAAGCAGTTATAAAGCCCAGTTGATTGCGCGAAAACCTACAACGTAAATTTATTGATTGAGACTCAGAGGTCGTAGGATGTTTCCCTATCCAGAGCAATATCGCATTGCAACGCCGCCGTTGACGACCGCCTTTATGGTGGCGTGGGCTTTATTCAGTCACAGCTTATTTTCCGATGCAAATCCTGTCGCACTCTATCCGTTGTTAGCGCTATTTCCCTTGGTGATTGGATTACACTTATATTTGATTTTGTTAGCAAAAGGAATGGGGCGACTCGATCAGTGTTTCTATGCCTTAGTGCATATCCCACTGGCGTTTGTGGTGTGGACATTCACTATTATGCACGTGAATGGTAACGCTTTTTCTTAAATTCGCCTGACGTTTTAGAGAAAATAACAAAAAAAAGCGCCCTGATAATCAGAGCGCTTTTTTTGATTTTGTATTGCTAACAATTAGGCCGTGGTGTTGATGTTGTGGCCTGCATTGCCTACGGGTTTTGGCGCCGCAGCTGCAATTAAATCTACCGCGATTTGACCTTCGGCTTTTTGCTGCTCTTTGGCTAACTGAGCAACCTTAACGCCAATTGCACCATTTTCTAGATTCGGTGCGATAGCTTGTGTATTCAGTGAAATTGACATAACTAACCTCAATTGTAAGCTGGATCCCTTTATCGGCAAACCCAAGGTTAACTTTAGTCGTTACACATGAATTTGCCAATTTGCAATTATTTTGCCTTGGCCGTGAGCAGTTTGCGGCCGATAACAATTATTGCTGTAACGCCTAGCGAGCCTAAAATCAATCCGAGTGCTAGACTCACATTTTGCAGTGCTGTTGGGTCAATAACCAGTGCGATACCCATCCCCAACATCATCACGCCTGACATAAGTTTCAGGGTTTGGCCTTCTTTTTCGGTTAACTTACGTTTGCCTAAGGTCGCACTGAAAACGATAACAATAATAGCCAGCGGGATCACATATACAATATTGTATAAAACCAGATACATATAACGTTCAATGTCTGGCAGATTGTGCATAGATAGCACACTGGTGTAGATCATTGGGAAGCCTGCGGTGCAAAGTAATTCATAGGCGTTGGCGAGGATAGCTAATACAGTAGAACCTATGAGTAACGCGCCTAAGTTACTGGAATTGGATAGTTTCCCCATGCGTTTTATTAGACTCGTACGATTTTCTGCCGACATCGATAGTGTCACTTCTCCCTTAGTAAAGAAGTAATCTTTGATATTGATGACTCCAGCAATCAAAGCTAAACAACCCGCCGCTAAAATGATCATACCGCCATCACTGCCTGCCCCCAGCAGTTGGAAGATGTTTAGCCATGCTGTCATAAACAGGAAATAGATAAAGCCGGAGAAGAATACGAAAATCCCGCCGACGAGTAACATGCGGCTGCGACTCTTGGCATTAACCATTATCGACAGTAAAAATAGCAACACAAAGAAGGCACAAGGGTTAAAAGCATCGACACCTGCGAGCACTAAGGTGAGTAACGGCAGAGACATAGTCTCAGGTGTCACTACTCCCACTAAAGGTAATTCAACGGGTTGAACTTCTGGCTCTGCAACGGGCTCGCTTAAGCTGGTGGCATCACAGGTGCCTTCACCAGTATCCGTGCCACAAGTGCCAAAGAGCGGTGCATCTGTTTGAGCGCTTGTGGTTGTGCTGGTGGCTCCTTTGGTGGGGAGGTCAGCGTCGCTCAGTTTACCGCCAAGGGATAAATAACAATTCTTCAGTCGATTAACTAAAAACTCACCCGTGACTGCTTCACTTGAATATCCCACAATGGCCTTTTCGCAACTGGCCATATAGGGCACAGAACGCGCCTCTGTACTTGTTTTTTCGGCGATATTTTGCCAAATATCCTGCACGCCGGGATCTGACACCCTATGGGATTCGAGTTCTATCCAAGGGTATTTTTGCGGTAATGAATCAATGAAGGGATGGGCCTCTGCACAGTGCGGACAGGTTTTTGACCAAAAGAAATACAGCTTAATTTTGAGCTCACCCTGATCATTCACATAATGCCACGTTCGATCCGCTGAGCTTGAGGGTGTTGTCTCGGCCCAGCTCGGGATAGAAAAGGCAAAGAGGAATAATAGCGAGCAAAAGAGAGATAATTTCGATAGATATTTTGTCATAGCGCCTCCCACAGAGAGTGGGTTTAAGTATCGTCAAACGGTTCGATTATCTCTTACTCTACTTAAATCAATCATTTTGATTAAATTAGATATTAAGAAGTGTTAGTTAACTCGCGAATAATAATTTTTTGGGAACTGAAACCAGTTTATCTCCTTGTGAAATGGTGTGATGCACACTCACTCTCAGCTTGAGCTGTTATTGGCTAATAAAGAATAAAGCACCCGAGGGTGCTCTATTTCTGACGTTATCAACAGTTGTCGATGATGGGTTATGGTTAGCCTAGCGTTACGCCATTTACGCTAAGTTTCACGTCGATATTATTGCGCGTGGCGTTCGAGTATGGACAAACTTGATGTGCGTGACGCACGAGGGCTTCTGCGGCTTCTTGCGGTAAATCTAAGCTGACTTCTAAGGCAACCGCTAATGCAAAACCACCGGCGTCATTAGCACCTATGCCAACAACTGCACTGACTGGCGCTTCGGTAATATCCACTTTGCCGATTTTTGCGACGTGCAGAACGGCGTTTGAGAAACAGGCGGCATAACCTGCGGCAAACAGTTGTTCAGGATTCGTGGCAAGACCGCTACCGCCCATGGCTTTTGGATAGGCTAAAGCGACATCCAGTAAACCATCATCAGTGCTGACTTGACCTTGACGACCCGCTTTTGCTGTGGCACGTGTTTCATAAAGTGTTTTCATAGTATTAGACCTTTTAAGATTAAGGATTAAGTAAATTGACTTAAATTGTGCGCAATTCAATTGCGATAAACTATAATTCGATCTTTGGCGTGAATGCAAGTATATTGTGCGCAATATATTTAATTTGTCGGATCTTCCTATGGCAACAACTCAACCCAACACCCGTGTTAATACTGTCGATATGGCCGAAAATACCAGCACAGAGAATACCTTATGTCTTGAGAATCAAGTGTGCTTCTCACTTTATAGTGCTGCAAATGCTATGGTGCGTGCCTATCGCCCTTTGTTGGACAAATTAGATCTAACCTACCCGCAGTACTTAGTCATGCTAGTGCTATGGGAAGAGCAGGGGATTAGTGTCAAAACCTTAGGTGATAAACTTTTCCTCGATTCAGGCACGTTAACGCCATTGCTGAAGCGGCTAGAATCTAAAGGATTAGTGACTCGCGGGCGTAGCGAACAGGATGAACGCGTGAGAGTGCTGGCCTTAACGCCAGCGGGGCTTGCCCTCAAAACACAGGCAAGTGAAATTCCCCATTTGATGCGTTGCAAAGTCGGCGGCGAGGCGAGCGAACTAAAAGCCTTAAAGACTATGTGCGATCAAGCACTTAAGCAATTACATGCCAGTCTTGATTAAACTCTTATCGTCGAGATTTGATCTAAGATTAACTTATTGACATATTAACGCTTATTAGCGGTTCGACTGAGTGTAATGGGTTGTATGCTTGAGGCTCAGCGGGTCAGTCGTCTATTGAAGGTGCGAGAGTAAGTTATGGCCTGTTTCGATGTAGCCATTATTGGCGGTGGGATCAGCGGTGTCGGCATTGCCCAATATGCAGCAGCAGCGGGCTATTCCACCTTGCTGATTGAAAAGGGCGAAATTGGCGGCCAAACCTCAGCGAATTCCAGCAAGCTTATCCACGGTGGTTTACGCTATTTAGAAACCGGACAAATTAATTTAGTCCGCAAATCATTGCTTGAAAGGCGACATTTACTCAATCTTGCGCCATCACTTGTTAAAGCTGTGCCCTTTTATATTCCCGTGTACGACAACAGTCAGCGCAGTCCTTGGACCATTCGCGCTGGACTGAGTATGTATGCACTGCTGAGTGAATTTGATCCTTTAGGCCAATTTGTGTCAGTACCTGCTGTGCATTGGCATCGTTTCAAGGGATTAAAACTCTCTGGATTAAAAGCCGTATTTCAGTACTGGGATGCACAGACCGACGATAAATTGCTCACTCAAGCGGTGGCGCGTAGCGCACAGACACTGGGTGCTGAAGTCTATACCGAGGCTGAATTTCTTGAGCTGGAACACAAGCGCGAGACCTGTGAGCTGAGTTTTAGCCACAGGGGCGAAATCCATAAAGCCGAAGCGAAGCTTGTGATTAATGCTGCAGGTCCTTGGGTAAATGCTGTTTTAAGCAAAGTCTTGCCCCCACTTGCGGGTGTTGAACTCGATTGGGTGCAAGGCGCCCATGTGTTACTGGATATTCCTGCGCCCGATGGCATCTTGTATTTAGAGTCTTGCTTCGATAAACGGGTAATATTTGTGATGCCTTGGTATGGTCAAACCTTAATCGGCACCACAGAAACTGAATTAACTTCTTTAGATAGGCCGCCTGAGGCGACCGAATCTGAAATTAATTATCTGCTGGGGATCTACAAACATTATTTCCCACTAACGCCGGATATTGATGAGCTCAAGGCGCTAATAACCAAAACTTTCTGTGGTATTCGGGTCTTGCCTAAGCAAAATAGCCAAGCCTTTGAGCGACCGCGAGATACCTTAATGCAAACATCGATTTCCCATCCGCGAATACTCAGTTTATATGGCGGTAAGTTAACGACGTTTCGCAGTACCTCGGCCGAAGTGCTTGAATGGATTGAAAAGGCCATAGGTAAGCGGCAGTCTATTGCTGATGTTGATAAACTCACCCTATCTTGAGTGCGCCGTGAATTATGCACTTGATGCTGATTTGAATATGCTTCAAGGTGATTTTTACCTGTAAAACCGCTACAGTGTGGCGCTTTTTTACTGATATCTAGGATCTGCCGTGAATGCTGCTATTGTAAATACCGCCAAGCAATGTGGTTATTTTAACCAAGGTCAGTGCCTTTCTTGCCGGCATATACAACAGCCTATGGTGCAGCAAGTGGCGGTTAAAACTCAAATTTTACAGCAACTACTCGCGCCTTTTATCCCAGCTAATTTACCCGATATTTTTCAGCCGCCGGTAATTGGCGAGGACAGCGGCTTTCGTAATAAAGCTAAAATGGTGGCCTTAGGCGCCGCCCATGCGCCTGTGTTGGGGATTGTGGGCCCAAGTGGCGAGGCGGTAGATCTTTGCGACTGCTTGTTATATCCATCTGATATGCAAGATTTATTACATCGCTTAACACGCTTTGTGCAGCAGGCTGGACTTCCTCCTTATCGGGTAGATAGATCCAAGGGTGAACTTAAATTTATTCTGCTGACCCGCAGCCAAGTGCGTGGTGAATATCTACTGCGGTTTGTACTGCGGTCCACCAATAGTATCGAACGTATCGAACGTGAATTACCTGCATTATTAGCTGAATATCCGCAAATAAAAGTGGTGTCGGTCAATATCCAACCTGTTCATATGGCAATACTTGAGGGTGATGAAGAGATTTTTTTAACTGAGAATACTAGGCTTGAAGAACGTTTTAATCATGTGCCTTTGTTCATTCGGCCTAAGAGCTTTTTCCAAACCAATCCACACGTTGCGGCGCAGTTATATCAAACTGCCCGTGAATGGGTTGCCGAGTTTTCACCTCATTCGTTATGGGATCTCTTCTGTGGTGTAGGCGGTTTCGGACTGCACTGTGCATCCAAAGACATTACCCTCACAGGGATTGAAATTGAAGCTGAAGCGATTGCCTGCGCGCAAATGTCAGCGCAAATGATGGGGCTCGAAAACGTGCAATTTATGGCGCTCGATTCCACCGACTTTGCTAAGGGTAAAAACGCTGCCGATAAGCCTGATTTGATCATAGTTAATCCGCCGAGGCGCGGTATTGGCGAGGCGCTATGCCAGTCATTAAGCGAGTTTGCCCCTAAGGCCATTCTCTATTCAAGCTGTAATCCGCAAACCTTAGCGAAAGATCTCGAACATATTCAAGGCTATCACTTAACCAAAGTGCAGCTATTTGATTTATTCCCCCACACGGATCATTTTGAAGTCTTAGCTATGTTGGTGAAGGATTAATCTTTTAGCTCCTCAATGTCCCACTAAGCATTTGTACTTATTCGTTTTACGATTCTTCAAATCCGCTCAAACAATCTTAAGGGCTCTGCTGTGTGGAGTCCTTTGATAAGCTTTATCTGCGCTGCTCGCGTGAAACTTCATCAAAGTGTCTTTTTAGTGGCATAATCTTCAGCACTTTATGCATTGATGGACGGCGATTTATGCTACAGATTTTCCTACGCTTTTTTACCTTGGGCTTGATGAGTTTTGGCGGACCTGCGGCGCACATTGGTTATTTTCGCCAGACCTTCGTAAATGAACTCGGTTGGCTCGATGATAAGCGTTACGCCAGTCTGGTTGCCTTAAGCCAATTTATGCCGGGGCCAGGGTCGAGCCAAGTGGGCTTCGCCATTGGTTATCAAAGAGGCGGGCTTGTTGGCGCGCTTGCTGCTTTTGCCGGTTTTACACTACCTTCCTTTATTTTGATGTACTTACTGGCGGTAACAACGTCGGCATGGCTCGCCAATCATTATGTTCAAGGGATGATTTATGGGCTTAAATTAATGGCCGTCGTTGTGGTTGCCGATGCCGTTTTCGCCATGTTTAAACAGTTCTGCCAACGCAAATCCGCACGCCTATTAATGTTAGTCAGTGCCGCGGCAATTTTGATTGCGCCATCTATGTGGATGCAAATCCTGCTGTTACTCGGCGCTGCGACTATCGGTATATATAAATTGAGTGCGACGCAAGATGACACTGCACCGCTTGCACCTATCAAATTGAATTATATATATTTACTGCTATTTTTTGTGTTACTCATCGGCAGTTTTTTTATCGTGGATTTAGGATCTGAAGCTTGGATCTTCGGTGAGTTTTATCGCGTAGGGAGCTTAGTATTTGGTGGTGGTCATGTTGTGCTACCTCTGCTAGAAACAGCGGTGGGTGATACCATAGGTGGCGATCGTTTTCTGACAGGTTATGCCTTTGCCCAAGCAGTGCCAGGACCTATGTTTACCTTTGCGACCTTTTTAGGCGCTGAAGTGATGTTAGATAAGCCCTTCATGGGGGCTTGCATCGCAACCGCAGCCATTTTTTTACCCGGTTTTTTACTCATGCTGGTGGGGTTGAAAAGCTGGCATGCGATTGCCGCAAGACCAAAAATTGCTGGTGCGATAGCGGGCGTCAATGCCTGTGTTGTTGGCTTACTTGCCGCAGCACTTTATCAACCCGTGTTTTCTCAGGCGGTATTCTCAGGTAAAGATATGGCCTTGGTATTGCTCGGTTTTGGTGCATTAAAGTTATTTAAACCACCCATGCTACAACTGGTATTAGGTTTTAGTGTATGTGGTGTGCTGCTTAATATGCTTTGAACTGAGTCGTTATTAATCGAATGTTTATTGAGCAAGATTAAGATTTTGTTACTTTAAGCGCATAGAAATACAACAATCTTAGCTATACTCCGAAGATACAAGTTGTAATCCTTTGGAGCATTCAAGTATGTCTAAGTTGAGTTTGCGCAATAAATTATTATTGCTATCGCTGTTTCCTTTGATCCTCGCATTATTGGTGTTGATGTCGGTTTCTTATTATGTTGAGCAAGATGCGCTTGCCGATGAGGTGGTTACCTTTAGATCTAAGCTCGTCGGTGAACGTAAACAACAAATTAAAGAAGCTACCGAAATTGCCGCTGGTATAGTGAATTACCAATTATCGTTAAAAGAACAAGGGAATGTGAATCAAGCGCTAAGAGACATACGTTTTGGCAGTGCGGGTTATTTCTTCATGTATGACTCTCAAGGGAAAAATATTTTTCATGCCCTCATACCGAGTTTAGAAGGGCAAAATAAAATGGATATGACAGATCCTCGCGGCACTAAAATTATCGTCGGTCTGCTCGATGCCGCTAAACGTGGCGATGGTAGTTTCTCCTATTACTATCAAAAACCTAATACTAATGAACAGATTGAAAAAATCAGTTACGCCATGATGATCCCTGGTACTGACTGGATGTTAGGTACTGGGGCATATATCGATGATATTGAAGCTGTTGTTGAAGATTATCGTGAGACAGTGACTGAGCAAATGGCAGAAAAATCCTTCGCGATTTTGCTGATAGCGCTTTTCCTTACGGGTATTACTGGCTTTATTATTATGATTGCCGCCCATCGTATGGTTGTGCCAATCAAGAATATGGCCGATAACTTAAATGATATTGCTAAGGGCGAAGGGGATTTAACCAAGCGACTTACCGTAAAAGGTGAAGACGAAATTGCCCAACTTGGGCGCTCCTTTAACCTCTTTGTCGATAAACTTCAGCATATTATCGGCGATGTCGCGACCGCGACGGCTAAAGTAAAAACGGCAGCCAATGCGATTCATGATCAAACTAAAGTCATGTCGAGCCAGTTGGTGAGTCATAACAATGAAACCGATCAGGTGGTGACTGCAATCACTGAGATGTCCTCCACTGCGAACGAAGTGGCTAAGAATACCACTCAAGTAGCCGAAGCGACTCACGCTGCTACTGGTGATGTGGCAAATGCTCAGCGTTGTGTTGATGCTTCGCTTGAGGAGATTGCGTCTTTAATGTCGCAAATCAACAATGCGGCAGGCAGTATAAAATCACTCAGCGAGCAATCACAGAAGATCAACAGCGTGCTTTCTGTCATTGGCGGTATTGCCGAGCAAACTAACCTATTGGCATTAAACGCCGCCATCGAAGCGGCCCGTGCTGGTGAACAGGGTCGTGGATTTGCTGTGGTCGCCGACGAGGTGCGTAACTTAGCCAGTCGAACTCAAGCCAGCACGTTAGAAATCAACGAGATGTTATCGGCACTGCATAAGCTAGTGACCCAAGCCGTGAAAGCCATGGAAGAGAGTCAGCAAAGCTGTGTACGTTCGGTGGATTCTTCTCGTACGATTTCCGATAGTTTAGGCTCAGTCACTTCAGCGGTAACGGCGATTAATGATATGAGTACCCAAATTGCGGCCGCGGCGACAGAGCAAAGCTCAGTAACCGAAGAAATTAACCGTAACGTGTATGCCATCCAAGAGATTGTAAACGAGTTACTTCATTCCAGCGAAGATGCCGCTAGGATCAGTATGACAGTCTCGGAAGAAGGCATTAACTTGGGCAAGTTAGTGGGCCAGTTTAAGATTTAGTGGGACAGTTTAAGATTTAATTGCAGCAATCTTGATTAAAACGGGAGACTTAAGGTCTCCCGTTTTATTTGGCTTATTTATCTTTTTGAAGAGCACTTAATCCATTTACTTTAGTCAATCCAGCCTAGTCAGTTCATTCTAATTAATTTTCTCGGCAACCCGCTCAACCCTTACCGAGCAGACCTTATATTCAGGGATAAAAGCGATAGGATCGAGCGCATTGATGGTAAGTTTATTCGCCGCAGCTTCCACAAAGTGGAAGGGCAGGAATAGCACGCCAGCTTGGGCTCTTTTCGTCACAAAAGCGTCGATTTCAATTTCACCGCGACGGGTAGTAAGTTTTATTTTATCGCCATTGCCTATGCCGAGTTGCTCGGCGTCATAGACTGAAATCATTACCTTAGGCGAGCCGAGTAAGTCGAGTCCGGCCGTTTTACGGGTTAAGGTGCCTGTGTGGAACTGTTCCAGTAAACGTCCGGTCGAGAGGGTGAGCGGGTACTCACTGCAGGGCATTTCTGCGGGTAAGCGATAACTCACTGGCGTGAACTTACCTAAACCGCGGGTGAATTGGCCTTGGTGCATAATGGGAGTACCTGGATGAGCTTCATCTGGGCAAGGCCATTGAATACCTTGGGGAATTTTACCGTCAACTCCAGTGCTTAATCGCTGCCAAGTAATGCCGCGATATTGTGGTGTCAGCTCATTGATTTCCTGCCAAATCGCTTCTTCATTAGGGTAATCCCAAGCGGCACCCATCGCATTGGCAATGGCTTGGACAATTTGCCAATCGGGCAGGGCTTCACCTGGCGGTAGCAGGGCCTGTTCGAGTCGCTGCACTCGTCGTTCAGTATTAGTGAAATGACCGCGTTTTTCGACAAAGGCTGCGGCGGGCAGAACCACGTTGGCAAGCTCGGCGGTTTCGGTGAGGAAGATGTCCTGCACCACTAAAAAGTCGATTGCATTAAGCGCCCTAAGCACATGGGCTTGATCTGGGTCGCTTAATACGGGGTTTTCGCCCATCACATACAACGCCTTGATTTTCCCTTTGGAAATATCATGCATCATATGGGTGGCGGTTACGCCAATTTCTCCCGATAACGGCGTTTGCCAATGTGCCTCGAAACGCATTCTGGCGTGAATGTCGGTGACTTTTTGATAACCACTGAAGAAGTTAGGCAGTGCGCCCATGTCACAGGCACCTTGCACATTACTTTGTCCCCGCAGTGGATTAATCCCCGCTCCTTCAACCCCAATATTGCCGCACAGAAGTTGTAGATTAGATATGGCGGTGACATTGTCGTGTCCCGTCGTGTGCTGGGTAATGCCCATAGCATAGTAGATTGCGGTTTTATCGGCCGTGCCTATGGTACGGGCGATGCGGGCGATATCTTCGGCTTTAACACCTGTTATCAAGGCTGCGTTTTCTAGGCTGTAATCTGTTTTTGCCAGTTCAGCATAGAGAGCATCCACGCCTTCGGTGCGCGCTGCAATATAGCTTTTATCCTGCCAGTCATTACGGATAATTTCCGCCATAATGGCATTGAGTAGCATGACGTCTGTGCCGGGTCTGTGGGCGACATAAAGCTGTGCACTGTCGGCAATGGCGACACGTTTAGGGTCGGCCACCATTAGTCTCGCGCCATGCAAAGCCACGGCTTGCTTAATTTTTGAGGCGATGATCGGGTGAGCACTGCTGGTGTCTGAGCCTATGATAAAAATCACATCCGATGCTTGAATGCTCGGAATGTCATTGGTCATGGCGCCACTGCCGATACTTTGCTGCAGGCCTGTGACTGTGGATGAATGACACAGACGGGCACAATGGTCGATGTTATTGGTGCCGAGTATGCTTCTGACAAATTTTTGCAGGAGGAAGTTTTCTTCATTGGTGGCTTTTGCCGAGGCCAAGCTTGCCAGTGCATTGCTGCCATGTTGCTGTTTTATTTGCAGTAAATGTTCGGCCACATAGGCGATGGCTTCAGGCCAACTACTTGGCGTGAGCTGGCCATTTTTACGAATGAGTGGCGTGGTGAGGCGTTTTTCACTGTGAATAAAATCGAAACCAAACCGGCCTTTCACACATAACATGCCTTGGTTTACCACAGACTCTTTATTGCCCTCGATATGACGGATCTGATTCGTGCTGGTATCGATTTTAAGGTCAAGCCGACACCCTACGCCGCAATAGGTACAAATCGTTGAGGCGGTTTTGAGTGGCGTTTCATCGCCTTGGCGTTTGTCCCGCGCATCGACGAGTGCGCCTGTTGGGCAAACCTGCACACAGTTGCCGCATTGCACACATTTGCTGTCGGCCATGCTAGCGCTAAAGCCGACTCTCGGTGCACGGCGCGTGGCGGTTTCGCTTATGTCTTGCGGCAGCGCTTGATAGGAATCATGGGCAAATTGAATCGCACAATGGCCACTCTGCAACTGGCACACATCGACGCACTTACCGCAGCTAATACAACGATTTGCATCAAATTGAATGAACGGACTCGATTTATCGACCGAAAACTTACGCGCGCTTTGAGTGCTGAGTGACTTAGGTTCGACATGGTAGTCGGTCGCATAGTCCCTTAATTTACAATCCGTATTGGCTTGGCAGGCGCATTCGAGGCAGCGAGCAGCTTCTTGCATGGCGGCATCGGGAGCAAAGCCTAGCTCGACTTCGCCGTAATTTAGCAAACGTTGCACCGCGTTCAATTCGGGCATGGTTAAACGGGCTTTACGTGCGACAGAGGGGTAGAGTTCGGTAGTTGGCAAGCCTTGTTTTATTGTGTTACCGACTGCTTTTGATGAATTAAATTCAGTGGCATGCAGCTCACAGCTTAGGCCTTGTTTGAGCAATTTATCTATGGCAATTGCGGCTTTATGGCCATCGCCTATCGCGGCGACTGCGGTAGCAGGGCCGCGGCGTGCATCCCCCACCACAAAGAGTTTTTCAACCCCGGACGACATAGTGTGCTCGCAGCCAATAAAGGTATTCCAGCGGCTGAGAGCGAGTTCACCATTGCTTAAGTGGCTCGCGGGATCTTGCATAAAACTCATGTCGGGAGTTTGTGATACTGCGGCTATCACAGTGTCGAAATCTTGAGTAAAGGTTTCACCAGTATCAACGGGAGCGCGTCTGCCAGAGGCATCGGCTTCGCCGAGTGCCATCTTAGCGAAGGTGACTGAATGGACTCTACCTTGCACATCGCTATGGTTTTCAAGCGGATTGGTTAAAAAATGAAACTTCACCCCTTCGACTTCGGCCTCATGTACCTCGTAAGCTTCGGCGGGCATTTCGGCGCGGGTGCGACGGTAAATTAGGGTGACATCGCAGCCTTCACGCACTGCTGTGCGGGCGCAATCAATAGCGGTATTGCCACCACCAATGACAGCGACTTTTTTGCCCAGTACGAGTGTCTTGTCGAGACAATGATCTTTTAAGTAATCGACACCTAAGTAGCAACCCGCGAGTGTGCTGCCGGGATAATCCATAGGCACAGCTTTTTGGGCGCCAATGGCGAGACAGACGGCATCAAAATCTTCAACTAATTGATTTAAATGTATCTCGTGACCGAGACGTGTTTCTGTGTGTATGGTTAAGCCATTGCGGCACAGGAGTGCGATCTCCTTGTCTAGTATCGCCTTAGGTAAACGATACTCAGGAATACCATAACGTAGCCAACCACCCGCCTGTGGCATAGATTCGAATACCTCTACGCTATGACCTTGGTTTGATAAGTAATATCCGGCACTTAACCCAGCTGGACCCGCACCGATAATGGCAACTTTTTTGCCCGTGTCGGTTTGGCGTGGCGGCACATAACTCATGCCCCCATTTTCGCCATCTGCTAAGTCGAGATCGGCGGCGTGGCGTTTTAATTGGCGTATGGCAATGGGCTCATCGACGAGTCCGCGGCGACATTGTGCTTCACAAAAAGCAGGGCAAACACGGCCAATGGAGAGTGGCAGCGGCAAAGTTTGTTTAATGACTTTAACGGCTTCAGTATGGTTGCCTTGGGCTATGTGATACAGGTAACTCTGCACATCGACGCCCGCTGGGCATGCTTGTTGGCAGGGGGCTTCGCAATCAGCAAAATGATCGCTCAAGATCTCAGTCAGCGCTTGTTTGCGTTTTTGACTTAAGAATTCAGACTGAGTTATGACTCGCATGCCGACTGTGGCGGACGTTTCACAGGCGCGTACGCAGCGCAAACTGGCGTCGGAATTCTCAATCTGGACGACACACAAATTGCAGGCTTGCTTGTCTGCATGCTCGTGAACGCCTAATTGCTGCGAGGCTACGCTGGGATCACATAAGCTGGGTATTGCTATGCCAGCAGCTTGCGCCACTTGCAGTAGGTTATCGGTCGGATTAACCGACAACACTTGGTCATCAATTCGAAGTTCTATCATCCCATGGCCTTTTTATATGTAGGGTGCTTAGCTGCTATAGCGCGGGGCTGCAGGCTTAGGTTGTTTCGAGTATACCTAGACAGCTTTAGAAGACGCTTATGGGCGAGTGAAGTTTGCTGCAAAATTGCAGCTTGAATCACAAACCCGCCCAGACTGTGCGCTGGTGAATGTTTGTTCTAATTTAGTCGTGATGGGGTTGGCGTTATCAGGCCTTTTTAGTTGTGTTTCCTTTGATATTATGGGGGTTTTTTAGGCAGGAGAGCGCTTGTGTGTCAGCCATTGGCCTCGCGCATAGCATCATCTTGGCTAAATTCTTGGCTAAATTTAAGTAAGATCACAGTCTTAACTCATTGCTTTTTGTTAGTCTCGGCGTTAGTGCTGTGGTCTTTTAGCTTGGAAAATAATCCTTGTTATCCCATTTAATGAACAGTGCACCCCTAGGTTTACCAGTCTGGTTAGGTTAAAATGCGCGGTTGCAAATACTGTTAATCACTGCCCCTTTTAGTGGAAGATCAATTAAAGCGGCCAAATAAAGAAAGTTGAAAACTCATGTTTGAAGTTAATCCAGTAAAATTCAAAATTAAGGAGCTTGCCGAGCGCACGGAGCTTCTTAGGGGGTATCTTTGACTACGATGCCAAAAATGAGCGTCTAGAAGAAGTTACCCGTGAGCTTGAAAGTTCAGAAGTGTGGAACGACCCAGAGCGCGCCCAAGCCTTAGGCAAAGAGCGCGCTAGCCTAGAAGCTGTGGTCAAAACCATAGACGATATGGACTCAGGTCTTGAAGATGTTGAAGGCTTACTCGAGCTGGCTATTGAAGAGGAAGACGAAGATACCTTCAATGAAACCAGTAAAGAGCTGGATTATCTCGAAAGCCGCCTTGCCGATCTTGAATTCCGTCGTATGTTCTCCGGCCCGCAAGATGCGTCAAACTGTTATTTAGACATTCAGTCTGGTAGTGGTGGTACCGAAGCCCAAGATTGGGCCAACATGGTGCTGCGTATGTACCTACGTTGGGGCGAAGCCCATGGCTTTAGCCCTGAGTTGATGGAAGTGACCGATGGTGACGTGGCCGGTATTAAAGGCGCGACCATTAAGTTTACTGGCGAATATGCGTTCGGTTGGTTACGCACTGAGACTGGCGTGCACCGTTTAGTACGTAAGTCGCCATTCGATTCATCGGGTCGTCGTCATACGTCATTCTGCTCTGTGTTCGTTTATCCAGAAATCGATGACGATATCACGATTGATATCAACCCATCGGATCTGCGTATTGACACTTATCGCGCATCGGGCGCGGGTGGTCAGCACGTTAACAAAACGGAATCGGCGATTCGTATTACCCACTTACCGACGAATACCGTCGTGCAGTGCCAGAACGACCGTTCACAGCATAAAAATAAAGATGCTGCGATGAAGCAGCTGAAAGCAAAACTGTTTGAGTTAGAAATGCTCAAGCAAAATGCCGACAAACAGGCCGCAGAAGACGCTAAGTCTGATATCGGCTGGGGCAGTCAAATTCGCTCTTATGTATTAGACGATGCCCGCATTAAAGACTTACGCACAGGCGTTGAAACCCGCAATACTCAAGCGGTACTCGATGGCGATCTGGATAAGTTTATCGAAGCCAGTTTGAAATCTGGGCTGTAATTAATTCAAGGTATAGACGAGAAATAAGATGACTGAACAAGTAATTGATGAGAACAAACTGATCGCCGAGCGCCGTGCCAAGCTAGAAAGCATCCGCCCAAACTGTAGTGCTAATGCGCATCCAAATACCTTCCGTCGCACCCATAAAGCGGCTGAACTGCAAGCACTGTATGGTCAAAACACTAAAGAAGAACTCGAAGCCTTAGGTTTTAAGACCAGCATTGCTGGCCGCATCATGGCAAAACGTGGTCCTTTCTTAGTGATCCAAGACGTGTCTGGCCGTATTCAAGCTTACGCTGAAAAAAGCGTACAAGCTGATTTGAAAGAGCGTTTTCAAGGTCTGGATATCGGTGACATCATAGGTGTAACTGGTCAGCTGCATTTGTCTGGTAAAGGCGACTTATACGTCAACATGGAACAGTACGAGTTACTGACCAAGGCGCTGCGTCCATTGCCTGCGGACTATTATGGTCTAGCCGATCAAGAAATGCGCTACCGTCAACGTTACGTGGATCTCATCGTTAACGAAGATTCGCGCAATGCCTTTATCATGCGTTCTAAAGTAGTTTCTGCAATCCGTAACTTCATGATCAAAAAAGAGTTCATGGAAGTTGAAACCCCTATGATGCATGTGATCCCAGGTGGTGCTTCGGCCCGTCCTTTTATCACTCATCACAACGCCTTAGACATGCCAATGTACCTGCGTATCGCACCAGAACTATATCTGAAGCGTTTAGTGGTCGGCGGTTTTGAGCGTGTGTTCGAAATCAACCGTAACTTCCGTAACGAAGGTCTGTCACCACGTCATAACCCAGAATTCACTATGATGGAATTCTATATGGCTTATGCAGACTACAAAGATCTGATGGACCTCACCGAAGAAATGCTCAGCTCGATTGCTATCGAACTGCTTGGCAGTGCGCAAATGCCCTACGGCGAGCACACAGTTGATTTCGGCGGCCCATACGCACGTTTAAGCATGTTAGAAGCGATTCAGAAGTACAATCCTGATAACGCGACTATCCAAGCTATGACCTATGAGCAAGTGAAAGATGTTGAATTCATGCGCGATTTGGCGAAAAGCTTAGGCATGAAGATTGAGAAGTTCTGGACTTGTGGTCAGCTACTTGAAGAAATCTTCGGTGAAACAGCTGAGTGGCAATTGATGCAACCAACGTTCATCACTGGCTACCCAGCGGACATTTCACCATTGGCACGTCGTAATGATGACAACCATTTCATCACTGACCGTTTCGAATTCTTCATCGGTGGCCGAGAAGTGGCTAACGGCTTTAGCGAGCTGAACGATGCTGAAGATCAAGACAACCGCTTTAAAGCACAGGTTGACGCCAAAGATGCAGGTGACGATGAAGCTATGTTCTACGATGCAGACTATATCACTGCACTGGAACACGGTTTGCCACCCACGGCAGGTCAAGGTATTGGTATCGACCGTTTAGTGATGTTGTTCACTAACACTCATACTATCCGTGACGTGATCCTGTTCCCTGCCATGCGCCCACAGGCGTAATGCAGTCGAACAAGGTATTTCGTTGTACATTTTGTTGTATTAGTTTAGCCACTCGACTTTTAGTAAGTCTCAATAGGTTAAGTTTACAGTGATTGATTTAGGTATGACCTGAGCATCGCTACGATGAAATACCCCCTAAAAAACCAGCCATTTGGCTGGTTTTTTGTTTTCTAAAATAGCTAAAAATAATGAGTGTTAAAGTCGAACCATTAGTAACCTAAAAATGGGCTAGATGAGCATCATCAAGTGGCACGTTAGCTTTAGGTTGTGGCTATCGATCGTAGTGTAGATTGCGGGTTTAGCCTGTGAGTGTAGATAGTGTCTTTAACTTGGGGTTGTATATTGGGATGTCACGAAACACTCGTCTATGCTGCTAGCATCTCGCCGCCAGTCACATGCGATATTGTCTGTGTTCATTTCATTTTCGATAGCGATGGTTTGCAGGAATACCTAGGGCAAAGAGTTCAAGAAGAGGCAATTGGGATACATCAAAATAGTTGGTTGTATTACTGAGTGCATAAATACTTCATAGGGATTATTTTTAAACGCGTTTGTTCATCTATACCCACTCGTACGGCTGTTTCAGATAATCAACCCGACATTAGTCTAATAGTGTGTTGCTTGACCTCAGTCGCTAACTCAATGAAACTCTCCATTAAATCACCTCCTACTAAAGTATGGATAATTAAATAATGTTAATTTTCTTTATTTGTATCGCACTCTTAGTGCTTGCATACAAGTTCTATAGTCCCTTTGTTGAGCGGCAAGCGGGTATAGATCCTAAAGCGATAACACCACAGGCGAGATTCGAAGATGGCGTCGATTACGTTCCGGTTCATCCGGCTAAAGCGTTTCTGATCCAGTTCCTCAATGTCGCGGGTGTGGGGCCGATATTTGGCCCGATCCTCGGTGCACTTTACGGCCCAATAGCCTTAGTGTGGATTGTACTGGGGAATATTATTGGCGGCGCAGTACATGATTATTTTTCTGGCGTGCTCAGCATAAAAGAAGACGGTAAGAGTCTGCCAGAGATTGCGGGCCACTACTTTAATATTTACTTTAAAGGCGTGATGTTGCTGTTTACCGCTATGCTGCTGTTTTTTGTGGGTGTGGTCTTCATCATGAGCCCCGCAGGTTTGCTGAGTAATCTCGATTATTTTAAAGACACCATCTTTGGCAATAATACCTTCTGGGTGTTAGTGATTTTAGTCTATTACTTTTTAGCGACTATGCTGCCGATTGATAAAATCATCACTAAATTATATCCCGCATTTGGTTTGTTGATGATAGTCATGACAGTTTCTATCGCTGTTGCTCTAATGATCAATGCGCCGCAGTTACCTGAAATGGGGGATGTGTTTGCCTATTTCGACCACAGTCATTACAACAACGAGTTACTTGAGCCAAATCCAGACGGCTTACCAGTATGGCCACTGTTATTTGTGACTATTACCTGTGGTGCGATTAGCGGTTTCCATTCAACTCAAGCGCCCATCATGGCCCGTTGCTTGACGAATGAGAAGTATGTTCGCCCTGTGTATTATGGCGCTATGGTTGCTGAAGGTATCGTTGCTTGTGTATGGGCAACGGCGGGTATTGCAGCTTTCCCCGGCGGTTATGTAGAGCTTAAGAGTTTGCTCGACCAAGGTGGCCCAGGTTTAGTAGTTAATCAAGTGGCAACTACGTATTTAGGTGTTGCGGGCGGTATTATGGCGATTGTGGCCGTGGCTATCTTCCCTATCACCTCTGGCGATACCGCATTTCGTTCGCTGCGTTTGACGATTATCGATGCCTTCCATATTCCGCAAAGTATGCGTAATCGTTTATTGGTTGCTGTGCCTATTCTGACCATTGCGTACTTTATGACGAAGATCGATTTCTCTTTGATTTGGCGTTACTTTGCTTTCTCAAATATGCTGCTATCAACCAGTGTATTGTGGTTAGCGACTAAGTATTTGTTCGATCGTGGGACCTTCCATTGGATTGTTAGCTTACCAGCAATTGGCGGCACCAGCGTTACTGTGTCTTATATTATGACTGCGGGTATTGGCCTAGGTTTACCGCAACCTTTGAGCCAGCCAGTGGGTATCGCTGTCGGGGTTATCTGTTTAGTTGCCCTGATCATTGCGCACAATAGACGCAAACCTGTGGCAGAAGTTAAATAGTCAGTTATCCCATAGTTTTACCTAATAAAAAACAAGGGCTGCATTTTGCAGCCCTTGTTTTTTATGATTAGTATCATTCTACTATCCTTTAATGGCTTATTTTAGAAAGGGTAATTTTTGCTGAATATTTTTTAATGAGCGGATTCATCGCGTTTCATCTAGAGGTAAGGTAAGGTCGTTAGACTGGTTTTTATTTCTCTATTGAAACGATTAGTCTGTGGTAGAGAGCGTTAAGCAGTACAAACTTGCGGCAAAAGTCATTTAGATTTTATTTACTTGAATATTTTTTGCGAACAGAAGGAGAGCACGTTATGTCTGAGAACAAATGTCCTATGCACCATTCTGCTGGTGGCACCTCGAATCGAGATTGGTGGCCTAAACAGCTCCGGCTCGATATTCTGCACCAACACTCTTCCTTATCTAATCCTTTGGGTGATGACTTCAATTATGCTGAAGCCTTTAAATCCCTCAATTTAGCTGCTGTAAAGCAAGATCTCCTCGCATTAATGACGGATTCACAGGACTGGTGGCCTGCAGATTTTGGCCACTATGGGCCGCTATTTATTCGTATGGCATGGCACAGTGCCGGCACCTATCGTACCGGTGATGGACGTGGCGGAGCGGGGAGCGGTAATCAACGTTTTGCACCGTTAAACAGCTGGCCAGATAACGTAAACCTCGATAAAGCACGCCGGCTCCTTTGGCCGATTAAACAAAAATATGGCAATAAAATCTCTTGGGCCGATTTGATGATCCTCACGGGTAATGTCGCGCTGGAATCTATGGGATTCAAAACCTTAGGTTTCGCTGGTGGGCGAGTCGATATTTGGGAACCCGAAGCTGATATTTACTGGGGTGCGGAAAATAAATGGTTAGACGATAAGCGTTACTCGGGAGAGCGAGATCTTGAAGATCCCCTCGCCGCAGTCCAAATGGGGTTGATTTATGTTAATCCTGAGGGACCCAATGGCGACCCAGATCCTTTCGCTGCCGCTGTAGATATCCGCGAAACCTTTGCCCGCATGGCGATGAATGATGAAGAAACCGTAGCTTTGATTGCCGGTGGTCATACTTTTGGTAAAACCCATGGTGCAGGTGACGCAGCATTAGTCGGACCTGAGCCAGAAGCCGCAGGTATTGAACAGCAAGGGCTAGGTTGGCAGAGTCGCTATAAAAGCGGTAAAGGTGGCGATACTATTTCCAGTGGCCTCGAAGTGACTTGGACTTCAACACCAACCCAATGGAGTAACAATTTTTTTGAAAATCTATTCGGATATGAATGGGAACTGACTAAGAGCCCTGCGGGTGCCCATCAGTGGATACCTAAAAATGGCGCGGGTAAAGGGGTGATCCCCGATGCGCATGATGCCTCAAAACGTCATGTGCCAACCATGTTGACTACCGACCTTGCACTGATCTTCGATCCTGATTACGAGAAAATATCACGTCGATTCTTTGAAAATCCCGATGAGTTTGCCGATGTATTTGCAAAAGCTTGGTACAAGCTGACACACAGAGATATGGGGCCATGCACACGCTATTTGGGTCCTGAAGTGCCTGCAGAAACGTTTCTTTGGCAAGACCCCATTCCTGCGGTTGATCATCCCCTGGTTAATGAGCAGGATGTTACTGATCTCAAACTGAAGATTATTGGTTCTGGATTAACGATTTCAGAAGTCGTTGCCACTGCTTGGGCCTCGGCGTCTACCTATCGCGGTTCTGATATGCGCGGTGGTGCGAACGGTGCTCGAATTCGACTCGCACCGCAAAAAGATTGGCCAGTGAATCAGCCTGAGCAGCTCGCTAAGGTGCTCAAAGTGCTTGAGAGTATTCAGTCTGAGTTCAATCAAGGAGGTAAGAAAATCTCCCTTGCTGACTTGATTGTGCTAGCAGGTTGTGTCGGTATTGATCAAGCGGCTAGAAATGCGGGGGTTGAAGTGACGATTCCATTTACGCCGGGTCGTATGGATGCCACGCAAGCACAAACTGATGTGGAATCTTTTGCGGTACTTGAACCTGTCGCAGATGGCTTTAGAAATTATCATCCCACTCCGTTTTCTATTTCGGCGGAGGAGTTATTGGTCGATAGGGCGCAATTACTGACTTTAACTGCACCGGAAATGACAGTGCTTATTGGCGGTCTGCGGGTGCTAGATACGAACTCTGATCAGTCAAAAACGGGTGTCTTGACTGCGCGTCCTGAGTTTTTGACCAATGACTTTTTTGTTAACTTGCTCGATATGGGGACGACGTGGAAACCCACTTCCAAAGCGGAGGATATGTTTGTGGGTGTTGATCGCGTCAGTGGCCAGCAAAAGTGGACTGCAAGTCGTGTTGATTTGATCTTTGGCTCTAATTCGCAGCTGCGTGCACTCGCAGAAGTGTACGCGAGCAGTGATGCACAGCTACGATTTGTCGATGATTTTATCGGCGCTTGGACTAAGGTGATGAACTTAGATAGATTCGATCTTCGCTGAGCTTATATTTATTAGTCTTTTTAGTAGTAGATTGGCCCAATTTAGGCGCAGCTGGGGTTAATGCAGACTGAGCGTTTAAGTGGATTTTCAGTTAAATGATCGCCTAATCCAAAGTGGTTAAGCGGTCATTTTTATTCATGTGCTTTGACGCTCATCAATTTAGGTGGAATATGAATATTCAGCAAATGTCGGGTTTAGCTATTTTACAGGCAATGGCAAGGGGGGAATTACCCGCACCTTCTATCTCTCTCACTATGCCAATGTCGCTGGTTCAAGCCGACGAAGGAACGGTGACATTCCATGCGACTGCCGATGATAAGCACCTCAACCCATTGGGCGGTGTTCATGGTGGTTTTGCCGCGACTGTATTGGATTCGGCTACAGGTTGCGCCGTGCATACATTGCTTGAAGCGGGTGTCGGTTACGGCACTATCGATTTGAATATTAAAATGATTCGACCTGTGCCTAAACATCAAGTGTTAGTGGCTGAGGGCAAGGTGATCAATTTATCTAAGTCTTTAGGTATTTCGGAAGGTACGCTAAAAACGCAGGATGGAAAACTGCTCGCCACTGCTACGGCGACTTGTATGATTTTAAGGCCATAAACCGATGTTGCGGGCTGGCGATATTATCTCTTCGAGTTAACATGCTGAGCAGATAATTAACCTATGCCGAAGGTGCACTTTATCTTCAGATATTAAGTCGACGGCTTTCTTGCTGGCAGTGAAGTTTTTATGGGCGTGAATTCAGTAAATAACGGAATTTTTTAATCATATTTTCATAAATAGGCCTCAAGATTGAAAATAGCTAGCATGCCATATTCCATTCGACAGAAAGTATGCTAGATTCTGGCGAATTGTTGCTGATCGCTGTATTGTTACCTCTGTCATCAACAGTTCTCCACAGGGCCATCGCTGCAATTGAGTCAGATTTGCAGGGAAGTGTCAGGAAGTTACACCAATTCAGAGTCTGCTTATGCAACCCAATTTATTTCCCGAACAAAGAAACGTTTATCAAGAATCGAGGGTGACACTACCCTCGATTGAAGCCCAATCTTCCTCTCGTCGCGGCCGTTTGCAGCGTATGGTTGGCGGCGTATTGTTAACCTGTAGCGTATTGTTGAGTCTTTCAGCATGTGCGGCAGGTAAGCAGGCGTCACCACAAGAAGGTGAAGAGTTTAGTTACGCTTGGCTAAAGGGTTATGCCCGTACTATGGCGGCACAACCCTATGAGAGTCATAAAGGCGAATTACCTAAAAGCCTTCAGGGCATGAGTTGGGATGATTACCAACAATTCCACTTCAAGAAGAAAGCCGCACTATGGCGTGATCAAGATTCGGAGTTTCGTGCCGAACTGTTCCATCTTGGGCTGTTTTTCGATACCCCTATTCATATTTATGAGCTAAATGAGGGTAAGGCTAAGTTAATCGAGTATTCACCTTCAATGTTCGATTACGGCAAGTCAAAGGTCAAAGGTAGTCAGTTGCCTAAGGATCTTGGTTTTGCGGGTTTCCGTATGCAATTTAATACCGATTGGCAGCGTGACATTGTTGCCTTCCTTGGCGCTAGTTATTTCCGCGCAGTGGGTCAAGAAATGCAGTACGGTTTGTCGGCTCGCGGCTTAGCGGTTGATACTGCACTGCCAAAACCCGAAGAGTTTCCAATGTTCACCAATTTCTGGTTAGAAAAACCTAAACCAGGATCGAATATCACCACTGTGTATGCCTTGCTAGACTCTCCGAGTGTCACAGGGGCTTATCGTTTTGATATCGAACCGGGTGAACGTTTAAAAATGAAGGTGGATGTGGCAGTTTATCCACGTAAAGCGATTGAACGTTTAGGCGTTGCGCCACTGACCAGTATGTTTATGGTGGGTGAGAACGATCGCCGTACCGGTTATGACTGGCGTCCAGAAATCCATGATACCGATGGTTTAGCCATGCACACGGGGAATGGTGAATGGATTTGGCGTCCGCTAGGTAACCCTGAAAACCTGCGATTCAACGCCTATAGCGATGAAAATCCAAAAGGTTTTGGCTTACTGCAACGTGATCGTAACTTTGATCATTATCAGGACGACGGCGTGTTTTATGATAAACGCCCAAGCCTATGGATTGAGCCAACCAGCAGTTGGGGCAAAGGTTCAGTGCAGTTGGTTGAAATTCCAACACTGGATGAAACCTTTGATAACATAGTTGCTTTCTGGAATCCTGCTGAGCCGATTGTACCTGGTCAAGAGCTGCTGTACAGCTACAACATGTACTGGGGTGGCATTCCACCGGTTCAATCACCCCGTGCTCGGGTTGTCGATACCTTCACCGGGATTGGCGGCGTAGTTGGCCAGAAACGCAAATACTACAGTAAGCGTTTTGTGGTGGATTTCGCGGGCGGAACTTTACCTATGATAGGTAAAGACACCCAAGTTAAAGCCGTGATCACAGCATCTGAAGGCAAAGTGGAAATTGAATCAGCCCGTCCTCTAGCCTCGATTAATGGTTACCGCGCTATGTTTGACGTAGTGCCACCGGGAGACGGGACTGAGCCGATTAACCTGAGAGTCTATTTGGAGGTCGATGGTCAGCCATTGTCTGAGACTTGGATGTATCAGTGGAATCCGCCTGCTAAGGATGATCGTGAATTGCACAATGCAGGTCATCTGCAATAAGCGATTCGTGATTCGTGATTCATTAATCTAAAACGCCAGCTAACTTAGCTGGCGTTTTTGTTTTGGCTTGAGCCACTTTTTACTTTATACGGCTTGATAGGTTAGGACTAGATTATCTAAAAAATGCCCCAGCAACTGATTCATCCTAGCCGTTGATTGCCCCAGTATGAACTCAGGGCTTTGAATATATGGCATTTTCTGTGTGCTAGAAAAAGCATTTTCTTGATCAATTAATGGCGCTAATTGGCTACTGATAAATTCAAGATGGCATTGAAATCCAAAAACTAAATTTGTGTAACGTACAATTTGCCGCGGGCAGGCTGCACTTGTGGCGAGCACTTCGCAATCGGGAGTGAGGCCTGGCATGTCGTTATGCCAGTGGCCGACCACTTCAGTGGTCGAAAATGTCTTAAGGTTAACATCACTTTTTCCTGCCGCAGTCAGTTCAATAGGAAAGTAACCAATCTCGGCATGTGGACTCTTTTGATAACGGGCACCTAATGCCTCTCCGATTAACTGTGCCCCAAGACAAACCCCCACAACGGCTTTATTTTTTTGGATAGCTTGTCTGATAAACCTTTGTTCTGCTTGGCTATCAAAATATGGACAATCGTTTTGGCATGTCGCGGGAGACTGAGGGCCACCGAGGATAATTAATAGATCAAAACCATCACTATTGTCGGGTAAAGCTTCATCTAGATAGATTCTGCTAAAGCTCATACTGTAGTTTTTGCTTGCAGCCCAATCGCTAAAATAGCCTGGACCTTCATAGCTTTCATGGATAATGCAATGAATGCGCATCGAGTTTTCCTGTGTCTTTTATGGGATAGCGCTATGCTACAATCCTTTTTATTTGGCTGAATAACGTTATATGGACAAGTAATGATGCTAAGTCGCCAACTCGATTCGATTAACGCCATTATTGAGCAAGCGCCGAATATGCCTTCTTTTGTCAAAACGATTGAGATGCAGAAGGGTTATGTGGATGTTTTACACCAGCACTGTTGGCATCAGCTTATTTTTCCGCTTCAAGGCCTGTTACAGACAGAGGCAAATGAGGTACTTTTTTTGGTCCCCCATACCACAGCGCTTTTTGTGCCTGCAGGTGTCATGCATGAGTCTGTTGCGATTACAGATACCTGCTTTATTGGTGTCTATTTGAATCCTATGTATGGTCGAGATTATGGTGCCATGGTTAAGCCCGTCGCCATGAGTGCTTTTATAAGGGAGTTAGTGCTAACGCTGAGAAAACAATGTGCTTTTAATACCCCAACGAATGTTGATCCAATGGTTCAGGCGCCAATACTGCGTTTGCTTGAGGTGTTATATGATCAAATTAATAGTGCGGAAGGACAGACTTTCAAGTTACTGATACCGCAAGATAGGCGCCTAAAATTGATTTTTGAGCATTTAACCCAAACGCCAGCTTTAGATTTCTCTTTAGTGAAATGGGGTGAGATGGTTGGGGCATCGGAACGAACATTGTTGAGGCTATTTGTGAGGGAGTTTGGTTCTTCATTCGTATTATGGCGTCAACATTTGCGGCTGATCTATTCGCTGTCGTTATTGGCCACTGACCTATCAATACAGAATGTGGCCCACCAAATTGGTTATCAAAATGATTCATCCTATATCAAAGCCTTCAAGGAGCGTTTTGGGATGACACCACAGCGATTTCGGTTAGGTGATCATGGGATATAACCCTGTTACGACGTATGGTTATGAACACTATTTCTAGTTGGCTTATTTAATATTAAATCAATATATTGCACCTTTTTGCGGCACAAATATTCATTTGGCCGAATAAAATCAAGCCAGTTGTAATTGCAAGCATGCTACTGAGTTATTGGGGGCTAATTCACTTTTTGACAATCTAAACAATTTTTCACTGTAAAAGACCCCAAACTTGGGCGTAACCTGTGGGCGTTCTCGCCATGGGTAAATATTTTATGTTTGAAATGTTCACAACGTTAGGCTTTGCGTGGTCGGTGGGTTTAGTCCTTGCCGTACTTTTTGTACTGGCATACGAATTTATTAATGGCTTCCACGACACAGCAAATGCGGTAGCGACGGTGATCTATACCAAGGCAATGCCGGCAAATCTGGCGGTCGTTACCTCCGCACTATTTAATTTTGCGGGTGTGCTGTTAGGGGGGTTAGGGGTGGCCTATGCGATAGTGCATTTATTACCCGTAGACTCCTTGCTAGGTATGGACTCAATCCAAGGCTTGTTGATGGTGTTTTCCCTGCTATTTTCGGCAATTATCTGGAACTTAGGCACTTGGTATTTTGGTATTCCGGCATCGAGTTCCCATACCTTGATTGGTTCGATAATGGGCGTGGGTGGCGCGTTCGCTTGGATAAATCATCAGCCTATCTTGCAGGGCATTAATGTCTCTAAAGCAACGCAGATCATGCTGTCCTTGATTATTTCGCCGACCTTAGGGTTTGTGATGGCAGGGATTTTTTTGCTCATCATGAAATACGTTTGGCAGAAACATAAAATTCACCGTACCCCAGATGAGCAGATGCAGATTAATGGTAAAAAACACCCTCCATTTTGGGCAAGGGCGAGTTTAATTATCTCTGCTATGGGGGTGAGTTTCGCCCATGGTTCTAACGATGGACAGAAGGGGATAGGTTTAGTGATGCTAGTGCTGATTTGTATGGCACCGGCTTATTTTGCCTTGGACATGGGCAGTCAACCCTATGATTTAGAAAGAACTCAAGATGCTAATCGTCGCATTATGGCGATTTATGACCGTAACCAAGCCGTTATCGCGGATGTTATCGACTTTAAAGCCTTAGTCAACGTTCCCGAATATATGCTGGCCCATTGCTCATCTGCCAATGTATTACCGGCGATGTCGTTGCTTGACCGTCGCTTAGCAAAAGTCTCGACTTACAAAGATATGGATGTAGAAGAGCGACGCGAGGTGCGACGTTTATTGTTGTGCATCGATGATACTGCTCGCCAAGTGGCTAAATTGGATCTTCCTGCTAAGGATTTGAGTTCATTGGCTAAATGGCGAAAAGATCTCACTAGAACTACTGAGTATGCGCCCATTTGGGTGATTATTGCCATTGCTACTGCGCTGGGGTGCGGCACGTTGGTGGGTTGGCGGCGGATTGTATATACCGTGGGGGAAAAAATTGGTTCATCGAGTATGACTTACAGCCAAGGCATTGCCGCGCAGGTCACCGCTGCCGTCTCTATTGGGATTGCCAGTATGACGGGGATGCCGGTATCGACGACTCATATTTTGTCTTCCGCTGTAGCGGGCACTATGGTGGCTAATCGTTCAGGGCTTCAGATCCAAACCATTAAGCAGATCATGCTTGCTTGGCTGCTGACACTACCTATTACTATGTTGCTCTCCGCGAGTGTGTTTATCCTTGCCAATGCACTTTGGGGTTAGCCAAGAATACTCAAGTTGAATGCTCACATAGCCAAGCCTTGAGGGCTTGGTTTTTCGGTTCAGTGCCGTTTCCCGCGATAATTACCTAAGCCATCTTGTTAGAGTTGAGCCTTCAACACCAACAAGGACATAAGATGGCTGAGCTATCTAGAATACTTTTCAAAGCATTACATCAACAATCAGAGCCGCTGATATTAACTAACGCTTGGGATGCCGCCAGTGCGGCCATCATCCAAGCATCGGGCGCCCGTGCGATTGCGACCAGTAGCGCGGCATTGGCTTGGTCGCTCGGTTATCCCGATGGCCAAGCGCTACCTAAAGCGGCTTTATTGGACGCAGTGAACCATATCCTACGGTTGAGCCGAGTGCCTGTGACGATAGATATTGAATCTGGTTATAGCCAAGATCCCGATGAGGTTGCTGCTTTTGTTGCGCAGCTCGCTGAGCTTGGCGTAGCAGGGATTAATATTGAGGATGGCAGTGCAGGTGTTGCTGAGATGGTGGCAAAAATTCAGGCTATTCGCACACATCCTCGTTGCCAAGGATTATTTATTAATGCGCGAACCGATGTGTATTTACTGGGCTTAGCCAGTGGTGATGCCGCGGTCGCTATGACAATCGATAGGTTAACTCAATATCAGGCTGCGGGCGCTGATGGCGGCTTTATCCCTGGCGCTAATCAGGTCGAGACCGCTAAGCGCTTGTCTGCCGCTGTGGATATGCCACTGAATTTTATGCTATTGAATGAGCAGATGGATATCGGCGAGTTATTTGCCGCAGGTGTGCAGCGTTTTTCCACCGGTCCGGCTTCATTTTTACAAGCCTATGACACTTTGTTTAATCCAATTTTGTTAAATTCAATTAAGGCAAAGCCGTTTCAGCTGCAGCCAAAAGATGCGGTTATTGCCGTTGATAACGGTTCAATACCTAAAGCCATTGCCCTTGATTTTGAGCAAATGAATAACTTATTTATCCCGAGTTAAAGCTGTTTTTAATCTATACCCAAGCTACCTGAAGATACGAGTTTCAGAGCGCCCAGGGTGCTTCAATTCAAGGTGCATTAATGACAGAATGTCGGCCACCTTTTGAATTGATGCAACACGGAAGTGGAGTGCCCTGGGCGCTCCGTCCCGGCGGGTTTTAACGCACGTTATGCTGCGTTGGTTATTTTTAACTTAGCCCGCTAGGCCTGCAAATAACCGCAATCGCCATGGATGGCGTGAATGCCATTTATGCAGGAGCAATAAATGGCCTTGCCTAAAGTGCGTTAAATTCCCGCTGAATCCTGCATCTTCAGGTTGTTTGGGTATATACCCACGGCGAGTTTGCCGTGGGTTTCTTCTTACGTCCATTTTACTTAGCGCCCGTTTTACCAAGAAAGTCCCATCTGCGTGCTTGTCTCCTCAGGTTTCTTATCAAGTAGTCTTAGCTCGGTGAGGTGAATTTGCGCTGCAATTTGGCTGCGCAATTTTTGATAGAGACGGATGGCTAGTTCAGGCGCGGCTTCATTGTCGGGAGTATGGATAAACAGATAGGGTTCTCGACCTTCTGCGAGCCACTGCGGGAGTTGGGTCAGCCAATTATCAAAAAAGGCATCGTTATCCTTAGGTAAAGCAGTAACGCCTTGCTGTGCGAGTTGTGTTACGGCATCGTCTGGTTGGCCGATAAAGCGCACCACTGGATTATTGGCGGTGGCAATCGCATGCACTGGCACTCGAGGTTTTTTCTTGTGAGCGTCGATAATCGCGACATTGCAGGGCGGCAGTGCAAACAAGGGCCTGCTGTCCATGATGATGCGATTCACTTTTTTATCGATGAGTAATCGATTAAGCGCACGCTCGGCATCTCCCTTAGCAAAAAACGCAGCATGCCTGACTTCGACGCCATAGGTTAACCCTTGGGGGATTTGATCTAGAAATTGCGCTAACGCAAGCAAGTTTTCTGGGCCGAAATGGGCGGGCAGTTGAATTTTCCAGATCCCTGTTTTATCGATTAATGGTGTCATTATCTGGAAAAAATCTTTCAATTCTTGGCCGCAGTGTTGCAATAATCTTTGGTGAGTGATGGTTTGCGGTAGTTTGAAGGTAAAACGAAAGCTCTCTGGCGTGGCACTGTGCCAATTCATTACCGTTTGCTGTGCAGGCGTTGCGTAGAAGCTGGTGTTCCCTTCGACAGTATTGAATATTGTCGCGTAACGGGCGAGTCGCTCCGCTTGTTTAGTTCCGTGACCATACACACTTTCTTGCCAATTCGAGTGCGACCACATGGCAAGCCCAAGGCGAAAATGGTTGGGTTGATGTAACGGAGAGCACAATCGGTCCAAAAATAAATTCCTTTAATGCGATTTGCGCGTACCAAAGCAGCGCCCTGATGTTGACCAACATTTTAGGGCATTGTGCCGATATCTGTCGTCCATAGTCAAATAGTGCCACCGATGGCCTTAAGTATTGTGTTTGATTTTGTTTGAATTTAACTCTGTAAAAGTCGGACTTAACTGAGCCAACTCTGGAATGACATTGAAAATTAACCTACTCTAATAGTGCGTTATTATTATTTTTATGCTTATGATCAAACTTAGGACTTAGCCAAAGACGGACGTTTATTGGAGAATTACGTGAATAATGATGGCTACACTTCCTTAAGCAATTTTATCGACCTTCTCTTGGATGCTATTTGTGTCGTCGATAAAACGGGGAGGTTTGAATTTGTGAGTGCTGGGGCAGAACGTATTTTTGGCTATACCCCAGAAGAAATGATGGGTATGCAGATGCTAGATCTTGTCATTCCAGAGGATAGGGAACGCACTCTCGCAACGGCCAATGAAATTATGGCTGGTCGCTTTAAAGTCGATTTTGAAAACCGTTATGTGCGTAAAGATGGTGTTATCGTCGATATTCTTTGGTCTGCACGTTGGTCCGATGCTTATCAACAACGTGTCGCAGTCGCTAGAGATATTTCTAAGAGCAAAAATGCCGAACGTAGACAAGCAGCCTTATATGAGATTTCAGAGGCTGTGCATGTCGCTGAGGACTTGCTAGCCCTATATCGTAGAATTCATGAAATTATTGCTAAATTATTGCCTGCAGCAAACTTTGCTATTGCATTGTACGATCAAGATTTAAATGAATTAAGTTTTCCTTATAAAGCCGCTACTGGCGAGGATTCGCTTATTGATATTGCAAGTTTCAGTGTGTTCACTGACCAAGTGATCCGCAGTGCTGAGTCTTTACTCCTGTGTCCCGTGACCTTAACTGATTATCCCCAAGCGATTCGTGAAGATTTGGGTAATGGCTGTTTAAGTTGGCTGGGTGTGCCGCTAAAGCTACAGAAAGGCGTTATCGGCGCTTTGATTATGCATAGCTTGCCCACTTCGGCTTCATATACACATCAAGACCGTGAGTTATTGGAGTTTGTTTCTACGCAAATAGCCTTTGCGATTGAGCGTCGACAAATGCTCGCGCGATTAGAGCATATTGCACTTTATGATCAGTTAACCTTGTTACCCAATCGTGAGCTTTTTTACGATAGATTTCAAAAGGCGCTATCTCGAGCCCATAGGGAATCAAGTTATTTCTCTTTGCTTTATTTAGACTTAGATAAATTTAAGTGGGTTAACGATACTTTTGGTCATAGCGTGGGCGATTTATTACTGCAAGTGACAGCGCAGCGAATAGTCAGTTGTGTGAGGGGCTCAGATACCGTTGCGCGTTTTGGGGGGGATGAGTTTGTCATCTTACTTGAGCGAGTTGATTCAGCACATAATACCCTGCTGGCCGCGCAAAAAATATTGCAAGTATTCGAGCACCCCTTCGAGCTTGCCGAACAGCAGATCCATATTCTGCCGAGTATCGGTATTGCTCTGTATCCAGAGCACGGTGAAAATGAGAAACAGCTTATTTCCTGTGCCGATGCCGCTATGTATAAAGCTAAAAAGAATGGCGGAAATCGAATTGAAATGGGTTATCAAGGATTAAGAAACGTACATGCTGAGCTTCGACCTGAGGCCAATATTCCTGAAAATAAAGCGATGAAGATCATTTAAGCTTGCTTTAGGTAAGCCATTGTAAGTCTATAAAGAAATAATATGTAAAGAAATGCCCGCAAATGTCACTGACACTTGCGGGCATTATTGTATGGAACTGTTGATGTAATCTTTATATAAAATAAGGCTTTTGATTACAGTTTGAAGCGATTAACTTCCTGCTGCAATGATGCGGCTAAATGGGCGAGCTCTTGAGCTTGGACCATAGACGTTTGTGCCTCAATCGAGAGATTCTCTGACACTTCACGAATCGACTCTGTATTACGGTTGATTTCGCTGGTGACTGAGGTTTGCTCCTCGGCTGCAGTGGCAATTTGGCTCGCCATATCTGAAATATCATTAATGGCTTTGCTGATTTGCAACAGACTTTCACTGGCTGAATTAGCATCGGCCACACTGGTTTCTGCCATTTCATGACTTTGAGTCATAGACTTAACGGCTTTGCCTGCGGTTTGTTGTAGGGTTTCGATCATCGCTTGAATTTCTTGTGTCGATGAATGCGTACGTTGTGACAGTACACGCACCTCATCAGCAACTACAGCGAAGCCACGACCTTGTTCTCCTGCACGTGCCGCCTCAATGGCTGCATTGAGTGCAAGTAAGTTGGTTTGCTCTGCGATGCCACTAATGGTCAACAAAATGCTGTTGATCTTTTGTGAGTGCTCGTTCAGTTCACCGATAATTCGCCCTGCAGTTTCGACTTCACTGGCTAAATTACGGATAGATTGCTGGCTTTGCATTACCTGTTTATGGCCATGGTTTGAAAGTCCGACCGCATTTTGAGCGGTCTGCGCTGTATGCTCAGCATTACTGGCAATTTCCTCGGTGGCGCTGGCCATTTCGGTCACCGCAGTGGCAACCATAGTCACTTCATCTTGCTGTACTTCAATGCGCTGACTGTTATCCGTTGCCGACGCACTACTTCCTTTGGCTTGATATTCCAATTGACCGGCAATCTTGTGCATGCGGGAAATCATACCGTGTAGACGTTCTACAAAGCGGTTAAAACCCGAAGCTAACATACCAATTTCATCGTGACTGTTGGCAGTATGAATGCGCACAGTGAGATCGCCATCGCCTTCGGCGATATCATTGAGTGCTTGGGCAACGCGTTCGAGATCTTTGAATTGGATTTTAAAGATGGCGATTAAAATCAAACCAAACAGCACCAATAGTGCAACACCTACGGCTGACATCCACCAAGCAAGATCGGTTGCCTGTGACATGATTTCTTGCTTATCCATTACGAAAATCAGCGCCCAGTCTGTTGAGGGTATTGCCGCAACATAGACTAACTTAGTGGCACCATCGAGGTTTCGCTCTTCCATCGTATTGGCATTAGTGCGCTGTGATAACCAGTTATTACTAAAATTACTATCGATTTTAGTGAGTTGTTGAGTATTTAGCTGGCTATTGGGATGACTAATAATGAGCCCTGCATTATCGACCATCAGAGTGTAACCTTTACCTGGTACTTGGAGGCGCTGCACTGCATCTGTTAACTGATCTATGGTTAAGTTTGCAGCCGCTACGCCTATGAGCTGGCCTGAGCTCATCACAGGTTCAGCTATAGTTACGACTTGTTTTTTCAATGTGGCGCTGACGTAGGGCGCCGTCATGATCATTTTACCCGCCGTTTTAGCATCCATATACCAAGGGCGAACGCGTGGATCATAATTTGCGGTATTCAGCGACGGATCTTGGCGATACATGTTGCCTTGCTCGTCACCATAGTAGGTGAGGGCAAAGTCAACCGCAGTATGCGCTTGCAACAAATGAGGGGTAACGTTGGCACTCGGATCGGCTTCAACGACTTGTTTTAGGCTGGTAATGGCCATTTTTCTGTCTTGCATCCACTGACCTATGCCGGATGAAAAGGTAATCGCTAGTTGGTCAATTTCATGTTGAGTGTTTTCTAACGCATTATTTCTAATGAAATAACTAGAGATACTTACGAGTACAGCAATAGTGATCAGTACAGCGGAAAGACTGCTAAACAGCAGCCGTGTTTTGAGTGTCGATCGCATAATCTATATCCTTTATATTTCGTTAGCTCTCTAACGTTGTTTTAGTATAGCGGCAGTACGGGGCAAAACATTAAATCATTGAAGAATTATAGTAATAAATTTAGAAGTGACGCCCATAATTTATGAATTTAATAATTACATGATTTTTATATCAATAACGATTGCGTCAGCGGTTGTTTATTTGATGAGCTGATGGAACTTAGTAGACTAAACTGAAGAGATGAATAATATTTTACAGGTGATAAATAACATTGGTTATCGTCAGTAAGCCGTTAAAACACATAAGCTCAAGCTAACAATTTAATTAAATATGTCACTGGTTGTGAGTGTGATTAATTCATTATTCAGAATGCTGGCTTGTTTATATCAAAGGTTAGTGAGCATAATTTCGCGCGGGTAGCATCTTGTGTGCTGGTTCAAGTTTAAGACTCATCTGTAACAGAACATAAAAAAGGGACTCCTAGGAGCCCCTTGTTAATTTTAAAATGACCTTAATATTAGTGAGTCATCTTATTTTTGATCAGCACACAACGCTGCTCTATTTGACGGGTTTCCAGTAGATTACGGCGGGTAAGGTTAGATAGCCCAGTTTGGCGATCAAGTACTTTGTCCAATGCCGCTATGCTAGTGTAATTACAATCGGTTGGGATGAGGAAATGGCTATAATTACGCATAAATACTGGCCCTTTTTTGTCCATATCCATTAAGCTCGTCAGACGCTCTTCCGCTGTAGCTGCGCTTAATAGTTTTTGCTCAGCAGGATAAAGATTTTGCATAATAATCCGCTGTTTGGAGAAAGGCAGGCTGTCTAGATGGACTTTACTTAACCAACGACGTTTTGCGGCCGCTTCAGGGCGGATCACTTGTGCCGCAAGTGCCGCTTTTTCACCAGAGTCTGAATTATCCTTGGCAGCTTCTTTGGTTAAGCGCTGCAGCGCGTTAGGAAAATCATAGCGATTAAGCTGGGTGATGATTGCCCATCGTAAATCTTGATCTAAGGTTAATCCCTTGATTTTTGTTTCACCGTCAATGAGTTGCGCTAAATGACGCAGTGAATCTCTGTCGCTTGCTAAACTGACATAGGCATTGAACCAGATCCGTTGGAAGTCATTATCGCCTTTATTTTCCATTGCTTTTCTCAGACTCATTTGGCTTAAGCCTTTAATTGCATTTTCAGCGTAGTTTTGCTGAATAGGGGCGATCTGCGCGAGATATTCCTTCGAGCGCAACATGCTATCGATGATCTGACCAACAATTGTGTAGTCCGTCTCAGCGGGCGCGTTAACAAACACTGTGCTTAGGTATTGATCTAAGCTCAATTTACCTTCGCGGACGCTGTCCCACAGACTTTGCCATAGCATAGATCTCAGTAGTGGATCGGAAATATTACTCAGTTGTTGTTTTGCGGTATTAAATGACTTGTCATCAAGCTCGACTTTCACAAAGCCCCAATCATCAAAGTTTGGATAGACTAGGTCTGGGCAGCGCTCACCAATCAGTTGTTTAACTTCAGTACGCTCGCCTTTGTAAGTCACTGGCACTGTAATGTCATTTCGCAGATCAAAGCGACCTTGGGTAAATAAAGCCACTTGGACTTTTTGTTCACGTAATGTGGGTAGCTCTGCGCTTGCAGGGAGCTGTCGTAGGCTAAATTCGCTGATTCGGTTGCCCTCACAACGATATTCCGCCTTGATGGTGTTAACGCCCGCGCTGTAGAGCCATTCTTGAGTCCATGCACTTAAATCGCGGCCAGCGGCTTTCCCTAGGCTATTGATAAAATCGTCTAACTCAGCGTTTTGATAACTGTATTGTTTTAAATAGTTACTGACGCCACGACGAAACACCATGTCGCCGAGTAAATGGCGTAATTGTTTTAGCGTTGATGCGCCTTTTTGGTAAGTGATAGCATCGATATTGTCGAAGGCGTTCTGAGTCGTTGCTACGGGTACTTCAATGGGGTGCGTGGTGACTAAGCTGTCCTGCTCATAGGCTTTTTGCTTGCCTTTAGCGTAGAAGGTACGCCAAGCATTAGTGAACTCTGTGGCTTCTTGAGTCGCAAGTGTGCCCATAAATGAAGCAAAACTTTCATTTAACCACAAGCCGTTCCACCATTTCATGGTGACGAGATCGCCAAACCACTGGTGCGCCATTTCGTGCATGATCACGCCCGCAAGATTTTGCTTCTGATCAGCTGTCATCGCCGCTTTATGAAGGAAGATATCTTCGGAAAAGGTCACTGCACCCGCGTTTTCCATCGCGCCATAAAGGAAGTCTGGCACTAGAATTTGATCGTATTTCTTAAAGGGATAAGGAATACCAAAGTAATTATCGAAAAAAGTTAATCCTTGTTTTGTATAGGTAAACCAATCTTGCTCCGTGACTTGGTTAGCAACGGATTGACGGGCGAACAGGCGCATAGGATAGCGGCCTGAGTTGTCTTGCCACATGTGATAAGGGCCCGCGTGCATCGAAAAGTTATATGGGCTTAGCTTAGGTGTTTGTGGGAAAGTCCAACGATTGTAAGCACCTGCTGGGGTGATTTGGCTTTCACGCATCGAGCTAATGACTTGCCAGTCTTTGGGCGCTGTTACCGTAATTTGATAGTTAGCCTTGAGATCCGGTTGGTCGAACACTGCGAACATCTGCTGAGCTGCAGCGGGTTCAAAATGAGAGTAGAGGTAGACCTTGCCATCGATTGGATCTTTAAAACGGTGTAAACCTTCACCATTGGTGCTGTGGGCACGGCTAAATTGCACTTCAATGGTATTTTCACCTGAGGTGAGCAAACGCGTATTTAAGCTGATGTAAGCGCCATTGTAATTGGGGTATACGGCGGTACCGTTGATGATAAAGCGTTTTATCTGCGCCTTGTTTAAATCTAAGCTCAGTTGTTTTGGCACTTCACTTAATTGAAATGTCACTTTGGAGGTGGCGGAAAACTCGGCGTCCCCTGTGAGCTGAAAATCCAGGTCATAGTGAATATCGGAGATGACCTGCGAGCGAAGCGTAGCCTGATATTGGCTAATATAAGCGCTAGCATCACGTGGACCCGTATTGAGTGTACTTTGGGTTGCACACGACATTAATGTGCCGCAGGTAAGGGCAACGAGACTGGCTTTAAACAAGTTCACAACTTAAATCCTTCAGCGATTTGTTTTGTTTTCTGCTTGGATGTTTGCATTCAATATCGTGTGTGTAGGTTTGCCTTTGTGGCAAATTATCCCTCGCGCCAGCGCCAATTTTGAGCATCATCATCGCAGTGTATTTTGGCCGAGTACACTACCTTATTTACCTTGGATTACCAATGTTAAAAATGTAAAAAAAAGCCAGCGTTAACGCTGGCTTCTTGATATTACGGTTTGGCAGAATTAAGTGCCAATAGGACAATTACATGCCTAAGAAAGACTTAGACTTCATCTTACGGATTTCTTTTTCATCAGACCATTCGATAAGGCCTGTTTCTAAATCCATTAAACGCATTGTCATCTTATAGTAGACGTCTTTAGTGCTACCGTCTTGCTTCACTATGCTAGATAAATTGCCATATAACATGTATTGAGCGCCAATTTGACGACCAAACTTGATGGCGGTTGATGGGTCAACCATGCCAGTGTTGTTTTGGTAATCCAGTTGTTTACGGACTGAATCTACTTTAGTCATGTCGATAAAACGGAACTTGCCTGAGCGCAATAATTTGTTACTGATAGAGTCAGTGACAGACTCAGTGTCGATATGTTCTGAGGTTTTGTTTTTGATGCTGTCAACAAATAAAATCGGGCGGTCATTGGCAGTTATTGCCACAATAGGAGGGAAAGTCATCATGCTATCCACCATCTTGGCGGCAATAGCTTGTAGATCCGTCGAGCCAAAGTTCTCATTGACGGTTTCAACTTCTGTGGCATCGCCATATTCGACTTTAGATTGACATGCAGCTAGACCCATAACGGCAGCCAGTACAAAAATCAGTTTAAATTGTTTCATAGTCAGTTCCATTTTGTGATTGTATAAACTTAATGACACACGCCTTATTCAAATACCACAACCGCTAGGCTAAATGATTATTGAATAAATTCGGGTGTAATTACCAGTATCAATTGCCCAGACTAAGGTGGTTTTGCCTGCTGCAACATCAATTTTAGCCGGTGGCGCTTTGTCTAACTGCAAAGTGTATTCACCTGCACTCAAATAACGCCGCCCGATCTGTGCTTGTTTAGGGAGCGTCAGCCAACTGCGACGATCCGCTTGTTCTGTTACTACGTTAAAAATCTGCATCGCTATACTGCCAATATCGGCCGCATTGTTCCCTGGTTTGCCACTCTTCTCAATCTGATAGGCCATCTCAGATTTAGCATAGACCCTAGCGACTTGACGAACTAGCGTCGCGGGCAGATCTTCCTTGAGTGCTGTGATGGCTAAGGCATCGATATTGGCAATAGGTTCAGTTTTCAGCACTGTACCTAAACCTTGCACTTGCGTCTCTGGCACAAAAGTATTGTTTGGCATGTAGGTAGCGAGTGACACTGTCTGCCAGTTACCATGGATAGTAAAAGGTACAGTGAGAGCTTGTTTTGCTGGCACAAAGCCGCGCTCGACCATCAAAATCACTTGACCATCTTTGGGATTGGGCAATTTAGCATCGCCCCAACGGCGCTTAAACTCATCATACTGTGGCATGCCGAGTTGCTTGGCGAGGCGGACCAGATCTTGCTGTAAATAGGTGTTATCTGGAGTGATTTGTGCTGCTTTACGATAATCGATATAGGCATCGTTCGGCTCACCCAGCACTTCGTGCAGTACGCCAGTGGTGTAATAACTGTAAGCGTTTAAGAAAGAACTGGTGACTGTGCCCGCGGCTTGTCCTAGTTTGTTAACCTCGGCATCTATGGTGCCGTTTGCCATGGCTTGAACTGACTTTTGTGATTTTTGATAGCGTTCTTGCTCGCTGCTCTGTAGTTCGTTACTGCGACGAACTTCGACTAGAGCCCCCTGATAGTCGCCACTAAACAAATAGTTAAGAGCTTGGTATTGGTGCAGCATAATGCGTTCATACCCAGGGCCTCGGTACGGAATCGCATTGTCGTTTAACACTAAGCTGCTGGCTGTTGCGCCAATGTCACTAACGCTGACTTTGGCTTTATCATCAAAGGCGGTATAAGCATCTACTGCTTGCTGATAATATTTTTTACTGGCAGCAAAATCGCCGGCGACTTGAGCAATACGTCCCGCTTCTTGGGCATAGAGTAAGCCGTCATTGCCATTGATATTACTGGCAAGTTTGTCGATATCGGCCATGGGTGTCGCACTATTAAGCTCTTGTTTGAGTGGTTCAATCTGCGCAGGATAATTAATGAAAATACTGTTATAAGCGCAGCCCGATAAGTTTAAAACCAATCCCATTGCCAAGGTTGACGTAATAAATGCGCGAGAAAAAGGTGTAACGAAGGACAGTTTCATTATTGCGCTTCACCTTTTTTGATGGATTGGGCTGAAATCGCCTGAGTCTGTTCTGGCATAAGTGAACGCTCGAGTAATGTGATCCCTTGAAGGTGATCAAATTCATGTTGAAAAATCCGTGCAATAAAGCCCGTTAATTCGGTTTGTTGCCACTCGCCTTGTAAATTTTGATAGCGTACTTCAATGGCTTGATGTCTTTGTATCGTAAATCTTTGCCCCGGTACAGATAAGCAGCCTTCTTCTCCGCTGACCAACTCGCTTGATGCATTAATGATTTGCGGATTAACCACGACCACAGGCGCCATATTAGGCGCGTCGGGATAACGCTCATTAGGGCGAGAAGCCATAATAAATAAGGCTAAAGGGCTGTGAACTTGGGGGGCTGCGATACCAACGCCATTGGCAGCGTCCATGCTGGCAGACATTTGCTCGGCAAGATGCGCGAGCTCAGCATCGAAATGGTGCACTGTGATTGCAGTCTGCCTTAGAATGGGTTCACCCACTAACGCTATGGGTAATAGAGTTGGGGTTTCTTTTGGCATTAAATGTTTAAACATCGCATTCCCTGGATATTTTGCAGTAACTGTTTTTTTAATCAAAGTTAACATCTAAAGCGTCAGTGTTAATAATGTGGTGGTGGCGTTTCTTCAGCCTGGGTCGCCATATTACTCGGTTCCATGTCCTGCAACTTACCAATTAACATGTGAATTTGGTGTTGCTGGTGAGCCACCAGTCGATTCAATTTGATGACCTCTTGGTTTAATTCTTCGACTGTGAGCTCTTGAAAAGCCAATTTGGTTTCTAGATCTTCAATCTGTGCTTGTACGCCTTGCATGGCTAACCTCTATTTCTGCCAAGTTTCAACTAAGCCTTGGCTACTGATACTAACGACTTTATTGGTATCTCGAATTGCCACAGAGTATACAACGGCTCCTCGATTTTGGCTGTTTTTAGTGAGTGCAACCTGCCATTTTTCAATTTGTTTACCCGAGTCACGTTGCCAGAGTATAACTTCCCGTGCTGGCGTACCTGTTAATAGCTGGCTGTCTTGTTTGATAAACCTCACCGCTGAAAAGTTCATTTGGCGGCGGGTAATATCCAGCTTATTTAACAGCTTACCGCTTGTGTTATCCCAGATTTTTGCTTCATCTGTGCTGCCATTGGTAAAACTTAAACTACCACTGTCGTTGAGTGCCACTTTAGTTATACGGCTGCCGAGTGTCCACGTATGAAGCGGTTGGCCAGTTTGTGCCTGCCAGAGAATCGCCTGCATATCATTTGACCCCGTTAATGCTAATCGGCCATCAGCAGAGAGGGCAACACTATTGACGCGCTCTTTATGTCCAAGAAACTTGATTAAGGCAGATTTTTCGGCATTAAGCGACATGACTGAACCATCATTTAAACCAATAAGTAGTGCGCCATTATCTGCTACCGCGACACTTTCACCGGATGAAGGTAAGGACCACCAGCCCAAAGGCTTACCGTCGGCTATTTTCCACATAGCAACTGAATCTCGGCTTAACGATGCTGCAAATATCCCGTTGGGAGAAATCGCTGTACCTGTGACGCCAGTATTAATATCGCCATGTATCCATTGGTATTTGAGGGTGTGGGTACTAAGATCCCAGCATTGAACTCCACTACTTTGAGTGGCAACTAAGGCGAATTGCCCATTACTTGATAGGCTCGCGCTATAGCTGGGTTCTGTCGTGAGAACACTGATATCTTCTGCTTTGGGGTGGCAAGCGATTAGAAAAACTGTGCAAATTACCAGCAGTAGATTTTTCTTCATGAACTTGCTCCCTAAGTTGTTGTCTTTAGACTTGATCAAGTGACATTAATCACTGTTAACCCATAAAGAATCTAGTTGGTATAACCGAGATAACTAGTATAAAGTTGTCACGCTTAGGTTATTGTAACCGCTTGAGGATGCTGAGGAAGCTTTAATGAAATCGATTTATAAATTATCGTTAGTTGCATTGGCTATTATTGGCCTATCTGCTTGTAATCAAGAAGAAAAAGCAGCTACGAGTACAAATGTTGAATTAACGACTGAGGCTCAAAAAGAAGCTTACAGTGTAGGCGCTTCAATCGGTCGTTATATGTCTGGCCATATTAAAGAGCAAGAAGAATTAGGCCTGCCAGTTGATCGCACTCTGATCGTCACTGGTTTCACTAATGGTCTGAATGACCAATTAAGTTTAACCGAAGAAGAAATGCAAACCATTCTTCAAGGTCTAGATAAAAAGTTAAACGATAAACGTCAGGAACAAGCCACAGCGATTTCTGCGAAAAATATCGAAGATGGTAAAAAATTCCTTGAAGAAAACAAGGTTAAGCCTGGTGTAGTGACAACTGAGTCTGGCTTACAATATGAAGTATTAACTCCTGGCACGGGTGAAAAACCTGCCGCAGAAGACACTGTAGAAGTGGATTATGTTGGTACATTACTTGACGGTACTGAGTTTGATAGTTCTTATAAACGCGGCGAAGCGGCTAAGTTCCCTTTGAATCGCGTTATTCCAGGTTGGACTGAAGGCGTGCAATTAATGCCTGTTGGCGCTAAGTTCAAGTTTGTGATCCCATCGGAATTAGCCTATGGCGTACGTGATACTGGTACTATTCCACCAAACTCTACGTTGATTTTCGAAGTTGAGTTGAAATCAATCGAGAAAGCTTCTGCGGCGCCAGTAGCTGAACCTGCTAAAAAGTAATTGATTAGCTGCGACGTGTAATACGCCGCAATTGAAAATACCGCTCCTAAATGAGCGGTATTTTTTTGTCTGTAAAATTCGCATTATTGTTTTAATATTTAGCTCACTATCTTACAGCCGTTGGTTCTCAGACTGGCTCTGTGTTTCATTTTTATACCCATCATCAACATTAATCTGCTGCAATAACCAAGGGTATAAATCATCCACTTTAGCAGTTTGACTGTTATGTTTATTTCAAAATAATGAATGCTAAATTAAGTTTTAATTATATCCATTACCTTTTAAGGACCCGTGTTCCTTATATTTTATTGGGTATTGCATACTGAATAATATCATCAAAATATCACATTAAAATATTGATTGTTATTTAAGCAGGATGCCAAATGCTTTGAGCTTATGTGTATTGCTCTTACTGTTTGTTTTTACATGGCTAATACTTTTGATTTACCATCCTGTTCTGTTAGGTGAACAGTGAGATGTCTATAATTAGTTACTCATCAATGTGTTACATTGGCAATGTGCGATCTTGCCCTCTTTTTTTACGCATTCAACTCTGAAATAATCCGCTCGCACGTTAATAGAAGTTAGCGGCAATATTATAATAATGGGGTTGATGATATGGATAATGTTAATAAATTAACGGCTATTTCTTTAGCTGTTGCAGCGGCTTTGCCTATGATGGCAAGCGCAGATGTGATGATCACCGAATATGTTGAAGGTAGCTCAAATAATAAAGCGATTGAACTGTATAACAGCGGCGATACGGCAATTGATCTCGCGGGTTATAAACTGGTTCGTTATAAAGATGGTGCTACTGTTGCGTCGGATATGGTGGCTTTAGGTGGTCAAACTATTGCGGCAAAATCGACAAAAGTTATTTTAAATACTAGCGGTACTATTACTGTTGCTCAAGGGGTTGATAGTTACTCTGGTAGTTTAAGTTTTAATGGCGGTGATGCGGTTGCCTTAATGAAAGATGATGCCGTCATCGATATTATTGGTGATGTGCCGACGCCAACGGGTTGGGGATTAGACGTTACCTTAAAACGTAAATTAGATGCGTTAGTGGCGAATACAGTATTTAATGCCGCCCAGTGGGAACAATTACCTAAAGATACCTTCTCTGGTTTAGGTTCACTAGAAACGCCTGCTGAGCCAGAAGTGCCGCTCTTTAGCTGTACTGGCGCTAAAATTGTGCCTATTTATCAAGTACAAGGTGCGGGCGAGTCGAGCCCATTTGTACCAGCAGGGGCATTCGAATCTGAAGCCGAAGTGACTGTGCGTGGCGTCGTGACTGCCCGTGGTGAAAGCTTGTTTAAAGGTTTTTACTTACAAGAAGTTAAGGGTGATAACTCACCGTATACCTCTGATGGTGTATTTGTATTCTTAGGTGAAGCTGCACCTGAAGCGATTCAACCTGGGGTTGAAGTGTGTGTGCAGGGTAAAGTGAAAGAATACTTTGGCTTAACTCAAATCGATATTAAAGCCGATAAGAAATTTGATGTTGGCGCTAAGGGTGAAGTCCCTGTTGCCGCACCTTTCTATGTGGCCGATGGCGAAACCTTAGCGCAAGCATTAGAGCGCTATGAAGGCATGAATGTGGCCTTAGATGCGGGCAGCGATCTTAAAATCAGCCGCACCTTCAGCTTCGACTATGCGGGTAGTCGCAATAACATGCTAGTGTCATATCAAGCACCTTTGATGAAGCCGACACAGCTGTATCCAGCGCTTTCTGCTGAAGCAACGGCATTAGTTAAATCTAACCGCGAAAACCAACTCTTTATCGAATCCGATTACAAGCCTGCCAATGGTGTTATTCCATACTTCCCTGATTTCAATGTGGAAACGGGTTACATCCGTGTTGGCGATCAACTGACTAACCTGCAAGGTGTGATTGGTTACAGCTACGGCGCTTATCGTTTAGTGGCGACTAATACTATTACAGCGGGTGATTTTATCCGTGGTGACGATAGAACCGAAGCCCCAAGTGTTGCAACTAAGGGAGATCTGCGCGTGGCTAGCTTTAACGTGCTGAACTTCTTTAACGATGTTGATGGTGGCGATACCAATCCATCAGGCAGTAACCGTGGCGCCCTAACGCTGGAAGAAATGGTGCTACAACGTACTAAAATCGTTAGCGCTATTACCGCCATGAACGCCGATATCGTCGGTTTGATGGAAATTGCTAACAACGGTTTTGGTGAGAAGAGTGCGATTAAGGATTTAGTCGATGCACTAAATGACAAGCAGACGCCTGAAAACGCCTATAGCTTTGTTGAAATCACCGATGCTGATAAGTATGACGGCAAGTACTTTGGCACAGATGCGATCACTGTCGGCATGTTATACCGTGGTGGTAAAGTGACTTTAGCGGGGGCCGCACAAGTTATCGGTACTCCAGAACAGCACGCCAGTGCTGGCAGCGTGACTCGTACTAAAGATGGCAAAACTGAGACTAACCCTGGTAATGATGCTTATCAACGTCACAGCTTAGCGCAAACCTTTAAAATCCATGATGAGTCTCTGACCGTAGTCGTTAACCATTTGAAATCTAAAGGCTCAGGCTGTTTAGAAGATTGGGCTAACTTCGAAGAGTCAGTTGATCCTGCGGATCAACAGGGCAAGTGTAATGCTTTCCGCGTATCTGCAGCGAAAGTCTTGGGTGAAACGCTAAAAGACGTGAAAGGCGACTTACTGATCATCGGTGATATGAATGCCTATGGTATGGAGGATCCTATCCGTGTACTAACCGACTTCGATGCGAGCAAGTCAGAGCGTGACATCCTAACCGCTTCGTGGACGACGCTCGATGGTAAAGTATTTGAGCGCCAAGGCAGCAAGATTGAAAAAGGTTATGGCTTTATCAACTTGAACACGAAAGCCCACGGTGTAAGCACTTTCTCTTATAGCTATAACGGCGAGTTAGGTAACTTAGATCATGCTTTAGCCAATGCTAGCTTAGCTAAACGTTTAGTGGATATTGAAGATTGGCACATCAACTCAGTGGAATCTAACCTGTTTGAATACGGTAAGAAATTCTCTGGTGATCTGGCTAAATCTGAAAATGCTTTTTCTGCATCGGATCATGATCCTGTGATTGTTGCTTTAAGTTATCCTGCGCCAGTAGTGCCGCCAAAACCTGAGCCAAAGCCTAAAGATGATGGCGGTGCTTTAGGTTATTTAGGTTTAGCACTGATGTCCTTGTTTGGTTTGCAGCGTCGTCGCCGTTAACCTGTATATGGGGTTAACTCACAAGTGCAATTTGTGAGCTAGACTGAAACAAAGGGATGGTTAACCATCCCTTTTTTATCTCTTTTTTTCAGTTTTTATTAGGAGTGAGTATGGATACCACCTCAAATCCGCTGAAAACCATGAATATCAAGGCGCCACTGTGGTTTTACTTTGTCGCAACGCTCAGTTTGTTGTGGAATATCATGGGGCTGATGGCTTTTGTGATGCAAATGACTATGACGCCAGATGCACTCGCACAGATGAGCCCAGATCAAATTAAACTCTATGAAACGACGCCAATTTGGGTTGATGCTGTGTTTGGCTTTGCCGTGGTTTCAGGGGTTCTAGGATGCCTATTATTGTTATTCAGAAAATTAATTGCTTATAAAGTGTTGGTCGCCTCGCTTATCGCTATTTTGTTGCAAATGACCTATGTATTTTGCATTCAGCAAGCGGCTGTGGTGCTAGGAGCTGACGCGTTAATTATGCCAAGTGTAGTCGTGGTGTGGGGATTATTTCTTGTCTGGTTTAGTCAGCTAAGTACCGTTAAATCTTGGTTAGTTTGAGCCTTATTTTTGCTGATATTGATGTGACCAGCTGAGAGTAAACTAGTTGAACTTCATCCACTTCACAGTAAACTGCTGATTGGTTTTATTGACTAGGAAGTTGCAATGAGTATTTGGTTTAGAGCTGTAACGTTAGAGGATTGCGCGCGTTTAGACGCCGGTATGGGTGGCAAAGGCACCTTGATGCAGACTTTAGGAATTGAGATCAGTGAGATTGGCGACGATTACATGAAGGCCACTATGCCAGCCAGTCCGGCGGTGCATAACCCTTTGGGCATAGTGCATGGTGGCGCGAATGTCGCGCTTGCTGAAACCGTTGCCAGCTATGCGGCAAATTTCGCGGTGGATTTTGAGCAGTACTATTGTGTCGGTCAAGAAATTAACGCTAACCACTTACGGGCTTCCCGTAATGGGGTATTAACCGCTACGGCTAAGCCTATCCACTTAGGGAAGCGCAGCTCTGTATGGGAGATTTTAATCCACAACAGCGCGGGTGAACTGACTTGTATTTCACGGATGACGGCGGCTGTCGTTAAACGCTAAATGCAATGAGCCAGCTTATTGCCTGTGGTGTGAATGGCGTATCAATCGTTTGATTTAAATAATATATAGATAAGGATTGGATATGGATAACACTACAATTTGGGAATGGGTTGGTTATTTAGCTTCAGTGGTCGTTGCAATATCACTGATGATGTCAAACATTAAGAAACTGCGTTGGTGGAATCTCATTGGTGCGGCTTTATTTGTGGCCTACGGTGTGGCAATTGGGGCTTATCCTGTTGCCTTAGTTAACTTTTTTATCGTGCTGATTGACACTTATTATTTGGTTAAGCTTTATCGTGAAGCCGACTTATCCAGCAGTTAATGGCAGTGTATCAGCTTAACTCCGCTTTCTCGCACCGCACTTCGCTCCATTGTCCTGAGCAGCTATTTGGTTTTTCAACAGCATCCTAAGTGATGTGAGTGGACCATTGGCTGTGAGTCCGTGTAATTCATTAATTGTCTTGCCAAACTCATTATTAATCTTTTTTTTAGATTATATAAATCTATTTTAATCGTTTTATTCTCAAGTGGTAATTCTCTATTCTTGCTCTATCGACAACACGTCGCCAGCCAAGGAGATAAACCATGGCCACCATTTACGATTTAATTGAAACCTGGTTAACCAGCAATCAAGACTAAGGAGCAGGGCATGAGTCAACAACATCAAACAAGTCAGTACTTAACGAGCCAAAACGGCGCCCCAGTGGCCGACGATCAAAACTCACTGTCGGCGGGTGAACGTGGTCCTCTGCTATTACAAGATTGGCATTTAATTGAAAAGTTAGCCCATTTCAACCGTGAGCGTATTCCTGAACGTATCGTGCATGCTAAAGGTACTGGGGTTTATGGCACATTTACGCTGACTAAAGATTTAAGCGATTACACCATTGCTGACCATTTCAATGGTGTTGGTAAGCAAACCGAAACCTTTATTCGTTTCTCAACCGTAGGTGGAGAAATGGGTTCTGCCGACGCAGAGCGCGATCCACGAGGCTTTGGTTTACGTTTTTATACTGCCCGTGGTAATCACGATATCGTGGGTAACAATACGCCGACCTTTTTCTTGCGAGATGGGATTAAGTTTCCAGACTTTATTCATACGCAAAAGCGTAATCCTAAGACAAACTTAAAAGATCCGCAGGCCATGTGGGACTTTTGGTCATTGAATCCTGAAGCTATGCATCAAGTAACCATTTTGATGTCGGATCGTGGTATTCCGGCGAACTACCGTCAAATGCACGGTTATGGTTCACACACTTTCTCGCTGTGGAATGCCAAGGGCGAGCGTTTCTGGGTAAAGTTCCACTTTAAATCGCAGCAAGGCGTGGTCAACTTAACCAATGAACAGGCTGATAAATTAAAAGGGATTGATCCCGATTCATCACAGCGCGATATGGTGGTTGCTATTACTGATGGTAACTTCCCGCGTTGGACGGTTAATGTGCAGATTATGCCTGAGGCAGATGCCAATACTTACCATATCAATCCATTTGATTTAACTAAGGTTTGGCCGCATAGCGACTATCCATTACTTGAGATTGGTGTATTAGAACTGAATCGTCTGCCACAAAACTACTTTGCTGAAGTTGAGCAAGTGGCATTAGCACCTAGTAATTTGGTCCCAGGTGTCGGGGCTTCACCAGACAAGATGTTACAAGCGCGTTTATTTGCCTACGCCGATGCGCAGCGTTACCGCATTGGTGCTAACTACAACCAATTGCCAGTGAACTGCCCGCATGCCGCTAAGGCAAATCACCATCAACGTGCAGGTGCGATGGCGGGTACACAATGTCCTTATCATGGCAGTCAAACTGGTGGCGACGCTTCGGCAAACTATGGCCCGAACAGCACTGCTGATGCCTTGGTTGAGCCAGTAAACTTTAGCGAACCACCATTGCGTTTAGAAGGTGAAGCGGCGCGTTACAGTCGTTATAACCAAGACGATTATACCCAAGCGGGTAATTTGTATCGCATCTTCTCTGAAGCTGAGAAAGCGCGCCTAGTGGCAACAATTTCGGGTTCATTAAGTCAAGCGAGTTTAGATGTGCAGCAACGTATGGTGGCGCATTTTACTCAAGCCGATGCGGATTACGGACAACGTATTAAAGCGGCATTAGGTCTTTAAACTGTTGTTGTTGCGAATGTTTGAATAATAGTGGAAACGATAAAACTGAGTAGAAAGCCTCTACTCAGTTTTTATTATCAGCGACAACAATATTAACATTCTCGTTAATGTGCTCTTAGGCCGCGATGAGCGCTGCATTAGGGCTATTTAGCTGCTTTAACAATCCAAATGCTTGCTGCATTTTATCCTCGGTTACGATAAATCCTATAAATGTTTCATCCACGTCGAATGCTTTAATACAGCTTCCTTGAGCATCAATATCGACTTGCCAGCGATAGACGCCATTCACTGTTATACCGCTGAGCTGCATAGGTAACAGTGGCGTTTTCACTTTAATGAGCATGGCGGGAAAATTCACTGCTGTCGGTTGGTTCAGTAATGTGTTCGCCAGCGCATTGGCGCTCAGTAACGCAGGTTGCAAATAGGCCCTATTTTGGCCGTTGATTTGGGCGCAATCACCTAGCGCATAAATATGGGCATCGTTGGTTTGTAAGCATTCGTTAACGACGATACCTTTATTGACCTCTAGCCCCGCATGCTGGGCAAGTTGACTGTTAGGGATCAGTCCGGCTGCACAGATAACCGCATCACAAATAAACCGTTGGTCATTATCTAGGCACACAGAGATACTGCCATCTTGGTGTTGCAGTTGGCTGACTCGGGTTTGCAATTGCACTGTGACGTTATGCTGCTTTAGTACAGCGGTCAGTTTGTGGTTTAACATTTCGGGTAGCATATTCGGCATTAAGCTCGCTTGTGGATCGACCAAAAACACTTGCTTACCTGCAGTTGCTAAGTCCATTGCCAGTTCAACTCCGACCAAACCAGCACCGATAACCAGTACTCTCCTCGCGCCATGGATGTCTGCTTCGCAGGCCTGATATTCTATTAAGCTGTTAACTGTGTGGATGATATCGACGCCATCTCCCTCTATAGGTGGAATAAAGGGCCGTGCACCCGTGGCAAGCACTAATTTTTTGTACGCAATTTCGCGTCCTTGATGGCAACAGACTACCTGACGAACTTTATCTATTTTTATGACTTCACAGTGATTTATTACATCAATTTGTTGCTCATGTGCAAATTCAGTCGCGGTCAATTTTATGAGGTCTGACGCCATTTTTTTAAGGCTAAACACATGGCTTAAATCTGGTTTATGGTATTCGTCACCAGAGTCGGCTGTGATAACTGTAATCGGTTGTTCGCGGTTTAAACGTCGCAGTGTTTTGACTAGCTGATATGCCGCGAATCCACTGCCGATAATGACGATTGGCTTAGGCATTAGTCACCTCATTTTTTATGACAGCGAAAACGCTTTTACCTAGGCCACATTCGGGACAGAGGAAGTCTTCGGCCACTTGAGTCCAAGGTGTGCCAGCAATGACATCTTGATTAGGTTCTCCTTTTTCAGGGTCGTAAACCCATTGGCAAACGGTGCAAATCATTGATTGTGTATCATTTAATTCGCACGCGTTTGTTGCAATCGGTGCCGTCACAGGGACGTTATTAGTAGCAGTGTTTTCAGCTGTTTGACTGGCCGTGGTGGCTTGGCTAGGTTTTGACATGACTTGATTAATGATAGAGCGACTATTCGCGCTATCAAGGGGCCGCAATGCCCATTCTCGCGCGATTCGCTGGCCGTGCTGACGGCATTCTTGCATCGCATCTCGATCGGGACGCCATTTGACTTTTAATCCCACCGAGGTTTCAAAACCAGCATCCATCAAACGAGTGTGAATTCTATCGACTGCGCCGCCATTCCAGCCATAACTACCAAAAGCTGCCGCCTTTTTATTGCGAAAACGCAGGCCCGTGATTTCTTCAAGCATGGCGGCAATTTTAGGCATCATCACATTATTCATGGTGGATGAGCCGACTAAAATACCTTTTGACCTAAATGCCTGTGCAAGGATTTCGTTTTTATCATGACGTGCGACGTTATACACTTTTACTGCTACATTGGGGTCAACATCATGAATACCTTGAGCAATACCGTCGGCCATCATGCGAGTATTATTGGACATAGAGTCGTAGAAAATCGTGATGCGGTCTTCTTGATAAGCGTCGGCCCAAGCTAAATATTGGTGAATAATTTGGGCAGGATTATCACGCCACACAATGCCGTGTGAAGTTGCGATCATATCTACAGGTAAATTAAAGCTTAATACTTCGTGAATTTTAGCCGTCACTAGGCTGCTAAAGGGCGTTAAAATGTTTGAGTAGTACCGTAGGCATTGTTCCATTAATTCATTTTGATCAACCTCATCATTGAATAAATGTTCGTCGCAATAGTGTTGGCCAAAGGCATCGTTACTGAATAAAACCGCATCTTCGGTGAGGTATGTCATCATGCTATCTGGCCAATGCAACATAGGTGCTTCGATAAATATCAGTTGCTTACCATTGCCTATCGCTAAACTATCCCCTGTCTTTACGGTAATGAAATTCCATTCTGGGTGGTGGTGATGTCCTACAATGGAGTCGACCGCATTTTCACTGCAGTAAATTGGAGTGTTAGGAATTTTGGCCATTAATGCAGTCAGGGCGCCTGAGTGGTCTTCCTCTGCATGGTTCATCACAATATAGTCTATGTCGGTTAAATTAATTTCAGCTTCAAGATTTTGTAAGAATTGCTGGCTAAAACGATGATCAACTGTATCAATTAACACGGTTTTTTCTTCACGGATAAGGTAGCTATTGTAGCTTGTGCCTTTAGTTATTTTGTACTCAGTACCATGAAAATCTTGCACTTCCCAATCGCGTTGACCCACCCAGTGGATATTGTTTTTTACATGAATAGTCATAAATACACCTGTGATAATTAATAATGAATGCGCTACGTAAATCTTGCTTATTTAGTTAAATCTCTTATTGCACTCACTATGCCAACATTGTAAGGCGTTGATTTTTATTGGTATTAACGTATTTCAACATTTGAAATCACTTGTTGGTGTCATAATGACAATTTGATATTGGTCAAATTGACATTACACTGTTGTCAATATGACTTTATTTGACTGTGGATGTGCTATGAGTGCCCATGCTGATTTAACTCAGTTAGCCTTAGATTTAACTGTCGGCGTGTCGACGCAAGACAGATTTGAGCGTTTGTTGGCAGTGGTCAGGCGGCGTGTCAATTGTGATGCTGCGGCATTATTGGCATTTCGGGAGCAGCAATTTGTCCCCTTGGCGATAGATGGGCTCTTTGCCGAAGTGTTAGGGCGGCGCTTTCAAATTAGTGAGCATCCGAGATTAGAGGCTATCGCCCGTGCTGGCGATGTGGTTCGTTTCCCTGCCGACAGTGAACTTCCCGATCCGTATGATGGTTTAATTCCACATCATAGTGCGAACTTACATGTACATGCTTGCATTGGTTTACCACTAATCGCGAACGATCGCTTAATTGGGGCGCTCACCATTGATGGTTTCAACCCTCATCAGTTTGATGGTTTTAGTGATAGCGAGTTGCGTGTGATCAGCGCACTGGCCGCAGCCAGTCTTAATACTGCGTTATTGATGCAACAGCTAGAATCCCAAGTTGTTGAAGTTTCCAATGGCACTGAGGTGCTCAATCGTCCTGCTAGTCAGCAGGAGATCATAGGGCAATCCACACAGATCCAATCGCTAAAGCAGCAGATAAGTGCCGTGGCAGGCACTGACTTATCGGTATTAATTACCGGCGAAACCGGTGTGGGTAAGGAGTTAGTGGCCGCGGCGATACATAATCAATCGACCAGAGCCGATAAATCACTTATCTATTTGAACTGCGCTGCATTGCCGGAGTCCGTCGCCGAAAGCGAGTTATTTGGGCATGTAAAAGGGGCATTTACGGGGGCAATCAGTCATAGGCAAGGCAAGTTTGAACTCGCTGACAAGGGGACCTTGTTTTTAGATGAAATCGGGGAGCTTCCCTTGGGGCTGCAAGCTAAGTTATTGAGGGTTTTACAATACGGTGAATTACAGCGAGTGGGCAGTGATAAGAGCCTAAAAGTTAATACTCGGATTATTGCTGCCACTAATCGAATTCTGCACCAAGAGGCAACGGAAGGGCGCTTTCGTTTCGATCTTTACCATAGGTTGAGCGTATTTCCTATCCACGTAGCACCATTAAGAGAGCGTGGGCAAGATATTGTTATGCTGACAGGTTTTTTTCTTGAACGTTGTAAAGCGAAGTTAGGACTCACCCATATCAATATCACACCCGCAGCGCAGCAGTTATTAGAGCAATACACATGGCCGGGTAATGTGCGTGAGCTAGAGCATGCGATACACAGGGCTGCGGTGTTGGCGAAAGCCGAGCTAAAAACGGCTTACATCAGCTTAAGTGATAAACATTTTCAGCTCGATTCTTTGATGAATCAAGCACACAGAACAGTCGACGAAGATAGGCCATCAGATGCCGCAACGCCAGCCAGTGAATTAGCATTTAGGTCTGAGTCGGCCTGTCGTGAGCGACAATCGCAAGATAATTCCAGTGTTATACTGGGGCTTAAGGCGGCGACTGAGAGATATCAGCGTCAACTTATTCGTCAAGTTTTAGCCGCGAATCAACAAAATTGGGCTGCGTGTGCAAGAATATTGCAAATCGATACAGGTAATTTGCACCGACTTGCAAAACGGTTAGGTTTAAAAGAATAAAATATTGCGTGAAGAAATTTTATTCTGCAGCAAAACCACAGCCTCGATTCTTAGAAGAACAGTGTTGCTACGCCTAAGAGTGCGAACAATACCGCGCAGCCACGGTGTATCCACAACATAGGTAATTTTTCGGCGCTGAAGTGGCCTGCGATCACTACGGGTACGTTAGCAAGCAGCATGCCTAAGGTTGTGCCTGCAACCACCATAGTTAATGAATCGTATTTTGCGGCTAATACCACAGTTGCGATTTGCGTTTTATCCCCCATTTCGGCGATAAAAAACAGGATAAAGGTAGCGAGAAAGGGGCCCATTTTATAGAAACGGCTCTCTTCTGCATCGACTTTATCTGGGATTAACACCCAAAGAGCGATCGCGAAGAAGGACGCAGCCACTAAATAACGTGCAAGATCTGGGCTTACCCAGTTAATGGCCCATTGACCAATCCAAGCGGCGGCAAAATGGTTAAATAATGTCGACAGCAAAATACCTAAAATAATGGCGGTTTTATTTTTAAATCTTGCGGCGAGGATTAGTGCAAGTAATTGAGTTTTATCACCAATTTCGGCGATAGCAACCGTAAAGGTTGAGGCAAGTAGGGCTTCCAAGTGTGATCCTTTAGGGGTGGTTATGACATAAGCACAATAAACCGTCCACCCCTAGGTGCGGTAATTGTGCTCAGGTCTTGCTGGGCAAATCTATGATTTGCTGTGAACACCATGGCATGTTGCCAAGTATGTTGATGTTCACCCTAGATGACGATGGTTCGAAATCCAGTTAGCTACTCCCCCGAAGCGAGGTGGGCATTATACCTAGGTAAGATTTAGTTTCAAGCACGAGTTTATAACAGTAGGTGCTGATAAATGTTTGACGGGTGTCAGAAAAATACCGATTCACATTCTGTAACTTAATGAATATAAATGAATTATTTTTTGACAACGTTGTCTTTTGTTGCTAATTTAGCCAAGTCATTTCTACTTAGTTACATACTGTTAACTCGTAGTGACTCAATGATAACGACTGTATTTGGCAAACTAATTGAAAAGTTAGGACGCAAAGCTTCCGGTCTAAGGTTGTAAATGGATTTTTTAGTGAACTAAGATAGCGGAGTTGCCGCAGAATTCGATTTCTGTGAAAGATAAACGACTGCTGTTTAATACTGTTGTTTGCCCAAATACCACTTTTATATCTAAGCCTATCATTATGTTTAGGATGATAGGCAATCAATGGAGTGCATTAAAGTGGCAAATCCTACTGTTTTTTCCCCTATTTCTAAATTGAGTTTATTGGCCGCGGCAGTAATGGCGACGAATGCGTTTGTGAGTATCTCTGCGCAGGCGCACGGTTATGTTGTGGCACCTGAATCGCGTTCATATGCCTGTAAAACAGGTAAAAATGCCAATTGTGGTGCGGTGCAATGGGAGCCGCAAAGTGTTGAGGGGCCATCGGGTTTTCCTGAATCAGGTCCTGCTGATGGCAAATTGGCGAGTGCTGGCAATGGTGCTTTTTCACCTTTGGATGAACAAAGTCCGAGCCGTTGGGCAAAGACGGATATTAAAGCGGGCTGGAATAAGTTCAGTTGGCAGTTCACAGCAAACCATGTCACCCGTAATTGGCGTTACTATTTAACTCGCCAAGATTGGAACCCAAACCAAGCTTTGAGTCGAGCGAGCTTTGACTTAGCACCCTTTTGCGTAGTTGATGGTGGTATGGAACAGCCGCCTAAGTTAGTGACCCATGACTGCTACGTGCCAGAAGGTCGCAGTGGTTATCAAGTGATCTTGGCCGTGTGGGAAGTGGGAGATACGACGAATAGTTTCTACAATGCTATCGATGTGAACTTGGGCTCGGGTCCTGTTGTGCCGAGTGAATGGCAAGATGTGGGGGATATCAATCCGTCACTCGATCTAAAAGCAGGCGATAAAGTGATGACCCGGGTGTTTGACGCCAATGGTGAGCAAGCGGCTAAGCAAACAGTCATTACCATTAGTGATGCGACTCAAGGTGATAAACAAAATTGGCCTTTCCTATTAGCGAGCGCGATTAATGCCCAGCAGTCCCAGTTAAAAGCGGGACAAAAAAATGCATCGGGTGTGATTGAGCCTGTGTATGGCAAGAACGACATTTTTACAGCGAAAAACTCAGGTATTGAGCGTGTCGAAGTGGGATTTGATTTAGCTCCTGCTCCGGGCAACAGCTTAGAAGTCACTTCACTTGCCGATGATTATCAAATTATCGATGGTGCGGCGAAGGTCAGCTTTGATGTGACCAGTAACGCCGAGATGCTAGTGTCAGCGTATTTGTTTAGCCATGATGGCACAGCGGCAGGTTTTGTGAGCCAAACTGTTAACAATACCAGTGCTAGCTTAGTGTTAGACGTCGTTGAGCCTAAAGCTGGACATTATCATTTGCAGGTAAAAGCTGAGCCTAAACAAGGTGATGTTATTCAGCAGAACTTTGATCTCTTCTTAAAGGATCAAGCTCCTGCACCAGAAGCTGATTTTGTATTCCCAGCAGGCGTGAAAGGTTACGTTGCAGGTACTACAGTGTTACAGCCTAAAAATGGCAAAGTGTATCAATGTAAGCCATTCCCTTATAGCGGCTATTGCGTGCAGTGGTCGGCTTCTGCCACTGGATTTGAACCAGGTGTTGGCGCTTCTTGGGCTATGGCGTGGACTGAGCTGTAAATTAACTTTTTGAGTTAATCAATTCTCAACATGATGTGATTGGGCTTAAACATATCCGTGTGTTTAAGCCCTTTTTGTCTGCATCGGATGGAAAAAGACCGGCTTTATTTTGATTCGAGCCTAATACAAGATTACAGGTATTCTCAACAAAGGTAGCGATTTTGTTGGCTTGTATATTTTCGTTTATCACAGCGCTATTAAGTTGTTACCGTACCGTTTGCTACCCTTCTTTGTTCACAACTGGCTTGCCCACTGGGTTTGGCTCTGTTAATGTCCCAAACTATCTATTTAATCGATGCTTATATCGGTACATTAATTTGGGCTATCACAATTGAAAGTCATGCCATTTTTCAATAATCGATTTAGTTAGCCTCAATGGCTACTGGGTTGAAACATTCAAAAGCTATTGGGGCCAATTGATCTGCTAGGTCGAGATCTGATTGGATGCTTTAAGTGATGTGTCGCTTATTTCGATTTAAGACGCAAGGCTTTATCGGTTCAAATCTTACTCAAATAAAATAATAATTAATTATTGAACAGGACTATTGTGTGAATTCAAAAATGTTAGGCTCGATCGCCATCGTTGCCGGGACGGCCATTGGCGCAGGTATGTTAGCGTTACCTTTAGCCACAGCGGCTTTAGGTATTATCCCTGCTTTAGTGTTACTCGTCGTTATTTGGGGCGTGTCCGCCTATACCTCATTACTTATGCTCGAAATTAACTTACGCACTGGCGTGGGGGATAACGTGCATGCTATTACGGGTAAGTTACTGGGTAAAAAAGGTCAAATAATTCAAGGTGCTTCTTTCCTGAGTTTATTATTTGCCTTGACCGCGGCTTATCTCACCGGCGGTTCTTCGTTATTAGTGCTTAAAGCGAAGAACATGTTCGATATCGTGCTCGATAATCAAGTCGCAGTGTTGTTATTTACACTCGTGCTCGGTGGCTTTGCGGCGCTAGGTGTTGCTTGGGTCGATAAAGTTTCACGTTTCCTATTTTCGTTAATGATTCTATTGCTCGTGGTGGTGGTATTATTTTTATTGCCCGAAGTCAGTATTGCTAGCATGGCAACTGGCGCGATTGCCGAGTCTATGACCAGCAATTGGATGGCGGCAATTCCCGTAGTGTTTACTTCGTTTGGTTTCCACGTCTGTATCGCCACTTTAGTGCGTTATCTCGATGGCGATGCGGTATCACTGCGTAAAGTGTTGTTAATCGGCTCGACGATCCCACTTGCTTGTTATGTTCTGTGGTTATTGGTGACTTTAGGCACTGTCGGCGGATATGAGGTGAATAGTTTTGAAGGTTCACTACCTTCACTCGTCACGGCATTGCAGGATATTGCTCATACGCCTTGGATCAGCAAATGTATTTCATTATTCGCTGACTTAGCTTTAGTGACCTCATTCCTCGGTGTGACCTTAAGTTTATATGACTTTATCGCCGAATTAACTCGTGCCAAAGAAACGTTTGCCGGTCGTATTCAAACTTGGTTACTCACCTTTATTCCGCCTGTCTTGTGTGCCTTGTATTTGCCTGAAGGCTTTGTGGCGGTACTGGGATTTGCTGCCGTACCATTGGTCGTGATGATCATCTTCTTGCCAATTGTTATGGCACTGCGTCAACGTCAGTCGCAGCTCGGTGGTTATCAAGTGTCTGGCGGATCTGTTGCATTAGTCATTGCTGGCTTGTTAGGTGCCGTGATTGTGGGTGCCCAACTATTTGTTGGGATCTAATTCATTGCAATAGGCGTGGCTTTTTAGCGAACGCTGCTGGGTAACTTTGATTAAATGTATTTGCTTTGTAAGCGAGTTTTTCAGAGTCTGTTATAGAGAGTGTTGCATGTGATAAAGTCAGGCCCCGGCCTGACTTTTTGCTTTTTAGGTTTTAAAGCGAGTGATGCTGGTTTTTAGCACAGTTATTTAAAATTAAAACAACGCTATTAAAACGAGAAAATAGCCCAGCTTGCGCGTGGCTTCATTCACATCAAACGGACTTAACACAATGAAAAAATGGTTACTCACAGTTGCCGTGGCCGCTAGTTTTGGCGCACAGGCTGACGAAGGTATGTGGCAGCCCCATCAACTGCCTGCTATGGCTGATGAGCTGAAAGCAAAAGGCCTTGAAATTGATGCAAAATCGATTTCTAAACTTACCGAATTCCCTATGAATGCCGTGATAAGCCTTGGCGGTTGCACTGCATCATTTGTATCGCCAAAGGGCCTAGTCGTGACTAACCATCACTGTGCCTATGGAGCGATTCAATACAACTCCACTCCTGAGAAAAATCTGCTGCAGGATGGTTTTTTAGCTAAGACCTTCGCCGATGAATTACCTGCGACCCCTGGCTCACGTGTCTATGTGACTGAAGATGTCACTAATGTCACTCAGCGAGTTAAAAACGGGCTTGAAGGTAAAGTGGGCAGCGCCTTCTATCAAGGTGTTGAAAGCCAAGAAAAAGCCTTAGTTGCTGAATGTGAAAAAGAAGATGGTTACCGTTGCCAAGTGTATAGCTTTCACGGTGGTCTCGAATATTATCTGGTTAAACAACTGGAAATCCGTGATGTGCGTTTAGTCTATAACCCAGCCGCGAGCGTGGGTAAATACGGCGGCGACGTAGACAACTGGATGTGGCCACGTCACACAGGCGATTTTTCTTTCTACCGTGCTTATGTATCTAAAGCAGGTAAACCAGCAGAATTTAGTGCTGACAACGTGCCTTATGAGCCAAAAAGTTTCTTAAAAGTATCGGCTAAAGGCGTGAGTGAGGGGGATTTTGTGATGGTGGCAGGCTACCCAGGTCGCACCAACAGATATCGCACAGCCACTGAAGTTCAAAATGAGTTTGAGTGGGCTTATCCCGAAGGCAAAATGCTGCGTGAACGCTTTATAGAGATCATTAAAGAAACCGCGCCAGAGGGCAGCGACGAGCGTATTAAGTACGAGAGTCAAATTGCTGGCCTTGCAAATTACGCGAAAAACTTCACTTCTATGATCGAGTTTTACGGTAAATCGACCATGTTAGCTGACCGTAAAGCCCTCGAAGCTAAGCTTGCGGCGTGGATTGCCAAAGACAGCAGTCGTGAAGCGAAATACGGTAAAACCTTAGCGGAATTAGATGCCTTGATTGCCAAAGGTAAAACGCATCAAGAGCGTGACATGATCTTAAGCTACATAGGCAGTACGACTATGTTGCCGACGGCGCGCAGCTTATATCGCCTCGCGAACGAGAAACAACTGCCAGATATGCAGCGTGAACCGGGCTTCCAAGATCGTGATATGACACGTCTAAAAGCCAGCATGGAGCGTATTGACCGTCGTTATGCGCCAAGCGTTGATAAAGCGGTATTGCTCGACATGCTAAAACGCTACGCCGCACTGCCAGAAGATCAGCGCCTACCCGCATTGGATAAAGCCTTTGGTATCGATAAAAAGTTTAGTGAAGCTAAGCTTTCGAAAACCTTAGATAAAATGTACGCCAAAACTGAGTTAGGTAAAAAAGACGTTCGTCTGGCGTGGATGGATAAATCCGTTGCCGATTTTAAAGCCTCTAAAGATCCTTTCATTCAATTCGCTGTCGCTATGTATGACACAGATATGGCCGAAGAAAAGAAAGAAAAAGAATTAGCGGGTGAACTAATGAAGGTGCGTCCGCAATATATGGATGCCATTATTGCTTACAACCTAGAGCAAGGAAAGCCAGTGTATGCCGATGCTAACTCAAGCTTACGTGTCACGGTTGGTCATGTGAAAGGCTATTCGCCAAAAGACGGTTTAGTGGCCGTGCCATTCACTCGCCTTGAAGGCATAGTGCAAAAGGACACGGGTGTTGACCCATTCGATGCACCGAAGAAAGAGTTAGAGCTGATTAAGCAGAAGCAATATGGTGATTTCTATATGAAATCAATAGATTCTGTACCAGTAAACTTTTTATCAACTTTAGATACTACTGGCGGAAATTCTGGCTCACCGACCTTAAACGGCCGTGCTGAATTAGTGGGCCTGTTATTCGACGGTGTGTATGAAAGCATTATCGGCGGTTGGGCATTTGATAACGAGATTAACCGTTCTATTCATGTCGACAGCCGTTATATGCTGTGGGTAATGAAGTATTTAGATCATGCCGACAATTTATTAGCCGAGATGGAAATCGTTAAGTAATCCATTGCCGCATCAGCAATGGTGCGGCCTATAATGGCATAGTGAATTTGGATTATCAGCATTCAAGTGCGATTTAGTGCTTTAAGAAGACTGAAATAACAAGACAACAAAATAGCGATAAACTCACTGGGTTTATCGCTATTTTTGTAGCTGTAATGGCCTGCTGACGGCTGTTAAGATAGCTTTCGTGATAGGCGCGCCAGGGCATTAGCTCACCTTTTTAGCATTAGCGTAACCAGTGGATTGAAAATATATACGCAACATATTTTTTAGACTGAAATGTGTTGGAAAGTAGTGCCGGAGGACCTGCATCTTTAGTTAGATTTTTTAGTGGGTTAGCGTTGGCAGGTATCCACGCATATAGGCTYGCCATGGCATTSRCTCGTCGACWCGCAGCAAGTCCTATATGGACACCTCGAATAGATCAACCACTTTTTGAGTAACAGAAAGTAATACTGCGTACGTATATCCGACCTGTTTRTGAGAATCTTTGYTCTCTGGCCTTAATGAGAACCGCGCCTTTGCTGCTTATCGTCCTTTCGGAGTCATATGCTYCTTGTACTCTCTCAGCATCTGCAAAGGCCGGTATTACCTGTTACTTCATTATCTGTAGTCGTGTTTTGAGGTGAGTTTAATACTCGATTTTTACATATTAACAAGGCCGATATTCGCTGCGATGAAACAGCATAGCCCAGATGATCCGYGCCAATTTGTTTGCAATTGCTACTGCCGCTTTCTGTTTACCTCGCCGCTCAATYACCTTTAAGGCCCATACGGAGATCCTGTCATTACTCTTACTTGCATAACGAATAATCGACCAAGCTCCCTGGATCAGTTGCCGCCGCAGATAGCTGTTACCTCGTTTGGTTATGCCGCCCAATTTTTGTTTTCCCCCACTGGAAAACTCTTTAGGAACCAGTCCTAAATTTGCAGAAAAATGCCGAGCACCATGATAACCTGAGCCATCTCCGGCAAATGACACCGCGGCAGTGGCAATGATTTCTGCAACGCCTCTTATACCCATCAGTCGCTTGGCATCTGGGTGTGTTCTTGCCTGCAGTTTGATGTCTTTTTCCAGCGAACCTATTGCAACGTTGATCGCACGCAACTCTTCCATCAGCTCACGCATGTATTGGCGTGCAATCGTAGTGAGTTGATTACTGGCATYCTCAAGTAATTCCGGCAGCAAAAGATTCAATGGATTACGTCCTTTAGGGAGGGCTATTCCATATTCACTTAGTAAGCCTCTGATTTGATTGGTTAGTGCAGTGCGTATTCTGATCCGRCGCTCGCGAATTCTGTGGGTAATGATGATATCAACCTGCGCTAAGGTTCTCGGCTGGACGAAAATCAGGTTCGGTCTCTGCGCTGCCTCACAGATAGCGAAGGCATCATTGCGATCGTTCTTATTGCCTTTGACAAATGGCTTAACATGCTGAGGCGGGATCAGTTTGACGTCATGCCCGAGAGAAAGTAACTCTCTGCCCCAATAGTTAGAGCCACYGCAGGCTTCCATCGCAATAGTGGCATCAGGGTAAGTACGCAGAAAAGTCAGGAGCTGAGCACGTTTAATCGAACGGTTAAAAACACTCTTGCCTGCTTGATTAACTCCACATACTTGGAAGATATTTTTTGCGAGATCAATTCCTATTAGTGTAACTTTCATTTTGGACACCTTTTGTTGTTATTGAACGTGCAAATTCAATATGGCGTAAATGACGCCTACTTCACAAGAGGTGTCCATC